>CAZPZE010000596.1:0-1724 GCA_964590625.1 uncultured Solibacteraceae bacterium | reverse complement strand
GAGACCCCATCAAAATCAAAAAAGGGCTCCGTCTCCGGAGCCCTTAAATGTGTCGATCGATTGTTGCGCCCTCAGGGGCGCCGCTC
Source organism: uncultured Solibacteraceae bacterium (assembly GCA_964590625.1). Classification (GTDB taxonomy): domain Bacteria; phylum Acidobacteriota; class Terriglobia; order Bryobacterales; family Bryobacteraceae; genus BOG-234. The sequence goes on along the minus strand of CAZPZE010000596.1, from coordinate 1,638 downwards.
TTACTTCTTCTTCTTCGCGGCGGCCTTCTTCTTCGGAGCAGCTTTCTTTTTGGTTGCCATCGTGTATTCTCCTAATCGAAATTCGCGACTTCGAAAAATCGCGTGCGTGATTCATATATAGAGTCACTGGAGGAAAAAGTCAAGCAAAAAATGCATGTGACCCTCCTTCAGGCTCCCCTCCACTCATCCGATCACTCCCCGGATTCGTACCTTCTGGTGAGCAGGGTGTCGCGATTTCGCGCTATCCTCATCGAAGCTTCATGATTTTTCCAGGACTCATCCTCGCGCTCGAACTCAGCAGCCAGCACGATGAAGATCTCGCGCGCCGCCTGCAGCGGCACGAGCCGGACGCCATGAAAGATCTTTACGATCGCTTCGGAAAACTCGCGTACTCCGTCGTCCTGGCGATCGTTCGCGACGCTTCCACCGCCGAAGATCTCGTGCAGGAGACGTTTTTGCGCGTGTGGAACCGCATCCAGGCCTTCGAACCCGGCCGCGGCGCGCTTGGGCCCTGGCTGCTCGCAATCGCGAGAAACCGCGCGATCGATCACGTCCGCTCCTCTTCCTCGCGCATGGACCGCAACGCCTTCGAGCTCGACGTCCGCGAGCATCCTTCTTTATTCGTCGACATGCAGCGTGAGGTCGAGAACACGGATCACGCGCGCATCATCCGGGCCGCCATCAAAAAACTGAACCCGAACCAGCAGAAAGTGATCGAACTCGCGTATTACGAAGGTTTATCCCAGACGGAGATGGCGGAACGCATGGGCCAGCCGCTCGGCACCATCAAAACCTGGGTGAGAGCGGCCCTCGGCGTGCTTCGCGCAGAACTTGGACAGGCGGAGGCGGCATGAACTGCGAAGAACTGCGCGACGACTACGGCGCCTGGGCGCTCGGCATTGCGGAAGAGCCTGAAAAGTCGGAGATCGCCGCTCATCTCGCACGCGAATGTCCGAAATGCACGGCGGGAGTGCGCAGCGCCATGGTCACTACCGCCGCGATGTCCGGCGCGGTGGCCGAAAGCAATCCGCCGAAGGAATTGCGCCGCCGCATCGTCTCCATGGTGGAGCGCGAGCCGAAGCGCGGCTTCGCCTGGCTGCCGTGGGCAATTTCCGCAGCGCTCGCCATCGCGCTCGTCTCGATCGCAATCCCCGGCCGGCGCAACACGGAAGCGCTTCTCGCGCAGCAGCAGGATATGGCGAAGCTCAACCAGGCGCTCTCCATCCTCAACGATCCCGCGGCGCGCGACGTCAGCTTCGGCGATCCCGCGGCGCGCGGACGCGTCTTCGTCAGCCCCGGCGGCGTTGTCCTGATTGCGGCGCACCTGCCGGCGATTCGCGATAACCAGACATTCGAGCTGTGGATCCTGCCGGGCACCGGCCATCCCCAACCAGCGGGCACATTCCGCGGCAAGGCGATTGCGAATTCGTCGAGCGCCGTTTACGTCTACCACGGTTCTACCGCGAACGCGGCCGCAGTTGCCGTTACCGTCGAACCCGAAGGCGGATCGCCGCAGCCCACCACCACTCCATTTATAGTTTCCAAACTATAGACGATGTGCCACGATAGTTTCGTGGATCAACTCGACCTCAGAGAAAAAGGCGGCGTGCGCAATGGCGCGCAGCAGACTTCCGATCG
>CAZPZE010000595.1:0-1690 GCA_964590625.1 uncultured Solibacteraceae bacterium | reverse complement strand
TTGATCGGCGTCGCCTTCTTCACATCCGCTTCACCGGGAGGAAGTTCCAGAAGCCTGGTCTGGTCGATGTACTTGACCGTCGTATCGCCGTTGGCTGTCTTGACTGAAATCACTTTCGCGGCCGTATCCACCTTAGTGATGGAACCCTGGACGCTCGTATACGCGGAGGCCTGTGCGAAGGCCATAGTCGGCGCGAAAACGGTAAAGGCGAGCAGCGGCATCGCCAGTAACGCCGTGTGTCGGACAGTTTTCATAGCACCAGTATAGGCGCTATTCCTGCGCTCGTCGTAACACCCAACCGGCGCTTCTGTAAAGTTTTATTTACGATGCGAAGGTATGCGCGGGAGCCACGGAAACCGGTGTTCGGACAGGTGTAGTGCCGGCTGAATCGTGCGTTCGGTGCCTCAGCTCGGCCATGATGCGGAGCGTTGCTGCGGTATCGTGCGAAGCCTGGCGGCGCATCGCGATTTCAAGGCCGAAGCAGGTCCACAGCACTGCCACACAGCCCGCCAGGGTCGCCATTCCGGGTTTGGTGATGCCGAACACTCGAACGCTCATCACTGAGGAGAGGTGCACGCGGCGCGCCAGAGAACGTGCGCTGAAAACAAAAGGCTTTTGGGTTTGTTTTGTAAAATTTGCCGTGCTCTCGGCCACGTCTGTGAAGACCAGCCACACTCGCAAGCTATTCCGGATTGGGTCCACGCTCGGCGACGAGCCGGGCCATTTCTTCACTGAGCCCTTCCCGCCTCAGGCCTTCGACAACGCCCTGTCGATCGGCCGCGGAGCGGTTCTGGCTCACTTTCCACTTGCCTTCGAGCGACGCGATGGGAATCTCGACGCCGACGATCGCGCCGATCTGACCCGTGACGAAAGCTTCCGGCGCATCGCTCACTTTCCATGCCTCCGCCCGGTGGTTTTCCTGGGACGAAGTGAGCGCTTCAATCTGCGCGCGAATCCAGGCGGCATCTTCGATCAGCCGAGGCGTGCCGCGCGCCTGCACCACAACGTAGTTCCACGTCGGGACCACGCGCCCATGCTCACGCTTCGCGGCATACCAGGATGGCGTGATGTAGGCTTCCGGTCCCTGAAACACGACCAAAGTTTCGGCGCCGCTCCGCAGCGCTTCCACCTGATCGTTGGCGCGCGCGATGTGAGCCCGAAGCGTGCCTTTCTCTCCGGCATCGGTCAGAATGAACGGCACCAGGTTGGCGATCAACCCGCCGGCGCCCGCCGTGATCAGAGTGCCGAGCGGATGCGAGCGAATCAGCGCGTGCAGCACGTCGAGACGCTCTTCGCGGAATAGAGACGGCAGGTACATGGGACGTGGAACTACTTCGCCGGCGGCGTGGCCCACGCCATTTCGGGGAACTGCCCGGTGACCTTCGGTTTCGTCTGCCCGTCACGCCACGGCGTGATCAGGATGCTGAGATCGAGATCCGTGGTTTTCTCTCCCAGCCGCACAATCAGCTTACGTATCGAAGGTCCGGTGAGCAGAGTGTCGAACACCGCATGGCGCGGCGTGCGAATTTCGAACGCGAGATTCCACGGCCCTTTCTTCAGCGATGCCGAGGTGCCGTTCAGCGAAATATCGGCCTCCGTCAGCATGCCCCACACAACTTCGATCGGTTGCGGCGCATGAATAATGTCTTCGATCAGTACTGCCTGCCGCTGCACCAGTCCGGCGCGGCGC
>CAZPZE010000594.1:0-3209 GCA_964590625.1 uncultured Solibacteraceae bacterium | reverse complement strand
CGCCCTCGCCGTCTCCGATCTCGCCAGCGCCTTCGGCGGCGAAGTCACCGTCGCGCTCGATGGTCCCGTGATGCCCGTGCCTTCCTGGAAGCTGATCGCCGAGGTCTATGATCCGTCGCGCATCCAGTCCGCCTTCACCCGCGCGGCGGACGAGTACAACACCCATACGGATAACGTCGCCCGCACCGGCGAGCTTCACCTCACCCAGTCCGACGCCGATAACATGACGTCGTACAGGCTGAAATTCGACAAGCTCCCGTGGGAAGCCGACTGGACTTACGTCGATGGCTACTGGGTCGTGGCTGCAACCCATGAGCTCGTCGTCCGCTCCATCCAGAACCGCCAGGTCGGAAACACGCTGCCGCGCTCCGCGACGTTCCAGGCGCAGCTCTCGCGCGACCGCAATGCGGATTTCTCCGCCATCGTCTATCACAACCTCGGCCAGACGCTCGCCCCGATCGCCGGTCTTCTCGGCGGTCTCAACCTCTCGGCCGGACAGCAGAAAGCCGTCGATGCCCTGAAGACCACCGACAAAGCGGGTTTGATTTCCTTCTGGGCCGCGCCCGATCGCATCGATGTCGCGACGCGCGGCACCGTTTTCGGAATGGATTTTACTTCTCTCTTCGCCATGCAGACCGGCGGCTTCAACACCATGCTGCAGAGTACGCGCGGAATCGTGCCGGTGCCACAACGATGACAGAACCGCACATTGAGCTCGAAGATCTTCGCGTCACCCTCGGCAAGCGCGAGATCCTCCGCGGCCTGAATCTGCAGCTGCGCGGACGCACCGTCGGCCTCCTCGGCCCCAACGGAGCAGGGAAGAGCACCCTCATCAGCACTCTGCTCGGCTTCTGGAAGCCCTCCGCCGGAACCGCGCGCGTCATGGGTTTCGATGTCCGCACCCAGGCCCGCGAGATCCGCTCGATCATCGGCTACATGCCGGAAAACGATTGCTTTATCGCCAACATGAGCGCGATCCGGTTCGTCCGCCTCGGCGCCGAACTCTCCGGACTCCCGCCCGATCAGGCCCTTGAGCGCGCCCATGAGGCTTTGTTTTACGTGGGTCTCGGCGAAGCCCGCTATCGCAAGCTCGGCGCCTATTCGCTCGGCATGAAGCAGATGGCGAAGCTCGCCACCGCCATCGTCCACGGCCCGAAAGTCCTCATCCTCGATGAGCCGACTAACGGTCTCGACCCGCAGGCCCGCACCCGCATGATCAAACTCATCCAGGAAATGCGCGCCCTGGGCACCATGCACATCGTCATCTGCTCGCACCTGCTCCGCGACATCGAAGAAACCTGCGAGGAAGCCGTCATCCTGAAGGCCGGCCAGATCGTGCACTACTCGAACCTCGAAGAAGAGCGCGCCTCCAATCGCCGTTTCGTCGAGCTCGAAACCGAAGGCGACGATGGCACCTTCGCGGACGCTATCGGCATGCTCGGCTGTGTCTGCTCCGTGACCGCCGGTAAAATTCGAACCGTATTGCCCGAAGGCATCGAGATCCGCGACATCTACCGGCTCGCCGCCGACCGCGACGTGCAGCTTCGCCGCCTCAATTACAAACGTGACAGTCTGGAGGATATTTTCCTGAAAGCGATGGACGCGAAGGAGGCCGTTAATGGCCGTCTATAAACGAACCTATAAAGGATACGCGGGCCCGCTCACCCATCGCGCCACGCGCTTCCTCGTCCTCCAGCGCTATGCGTTCCAGTCCGTTTTCAAATCGCGCATGCTCCTGATGGGCTATATGGCGTGCTTCATCCCGGGCATTCTGGCGATCTGCGTTCTCTATCTCAATCAGAATGCCTCGGTGCTCGCCCTGATCGGACAGAAGGCGGGCGTCTTCAAAATCAACGGTTCGTTTTTCCAGAACTTCCTGGTCGTGCAGTGGGTGCTCGCCGGTGTCCTCACCGCCTTCATCGCCCCCTCGCTGATCTCGCCCGATCTGACCAACGGCGCTCTCGGCATGTACCTCAGCCGCCCGTTCTCCCGCGCCGAGTATGTCCTCGGAAAGGGAGCGGTGATCGCCTTCCTCACCGGCGCGATCACGTTGCTGCCAGGGCTGATGATGTTTTCCGTCCAGAGTTCGCTGATGGGCTGGAACTGGATGCTCGATAATTTCTACCTGGCGAACGCAATCTTCTTCTCCTGCGCGATGGTGATCGCCATCCTCACGCTGCTCGGACTCGCGATGTCCGCCCTCGTCCGCTGGCGCATCGTCGCGGGCGCTCTGATCCTTGCGGTGTTCGCGATCGGCAAGGGTTTCGCGGCCATGATCGACAGCGTGATGCGGACGCACAACGGCGACTACATCGACGTCCAGATCCTGCTGACGAAAGTATCGACGAACCTGTTCCAGCTCCCGGCCCCCAGCCTCGACGAAATTCCGGTAATCGGCGCCTGGATCGCGCTGATCGCCATCTGTGGCTTCCTTTTGTGGATCCTCAACCGCAAGCTGCGCGTCTGCGAGGTGGCCAAATGAGCCACGAGATTGTCTTCGAAAACGTCAGCAAGTTCTACGGTGAAATCCTCGGCGTCAACCGCGTCAACCTCTCGATCCCGCCTGGCGTGACCAGCCTCGTCGGCCCGAACGGCTCCGGCAACACGACCCTGATGAACATGATCGCCGGCCTGCTGCGCCCCAGCCGCGGACGCGTGGTTGTCTGCGGCGTCGAACCGCACGAAGCCGAGCGCTTCTTCCGCATGGTCGGCTACTCCACGCAGTACGATTCGTTCCCGCGCGGCCTGACTGGGTTCGAATTTGTCGAATCGTACCTGCGCCTCTACGGCTTCAGCGCCAAAGATACGAAACGCCTGGCCTGGGAAGCGATCGACCGCGTCGGCCTCCGCGAAGCCTCGGGCCGCGGCACCGCGAGCTACTCAAAAGGAATGCGACAGCGCATCCGGTTAGCCCAGGCCATCGCCCATCGTCCCCGCGTTCTGGTCCTCGATGAACCGCTCAACGGCCTCGATCCTCTGGCCCGCGCCGAAACCATCGCGCTCTTCCAGGCGCTCGCCGCCGAAGGCTCGCACGTTCTGATCTCGACCCACATCCTCCACGAGGTCGATCTGATCTCCGATCACGTGATCATGATGAACCAGGGCTACGTGGTCGCCGAAGGCCGCATCCGCGGCATGCGCGACGAAATCGCCGAGCACCCGATGCAGGTGCTCATCCGCTGCGACAAGCCGGAGTATCTGGCCTCGCG
>CAZPZE010000593.1:0-6377 GCA_964590625.1 uncultured Solibacteraceae bacterium | reverse complement strand
CATGTAGATGCGGTCGATATCGGGGCGCTCTTCGCGATCGACTTTGACGGGGACGAAGGACTGGTTGAGCAGCGCGGCGGTGGATTCGGATTCGAAAGATTCGCGCTCCATGACGTGGCACCAGTGGCAGGTGGAGTAGCCGATGGAGAGGAAGATGGGCTTGTCTTCGCGGCGGGCTTTTTCGAAAGCTTCTTCGCCCCAGGGGTACCAATCGACAGGGTTATTGGCGTGCTGCCGGAGGTAGGGACTTTTTTCGTGCTGGAGGCGATTGGCTGGCATAACCGATAAAGAAAAACCGCCCGTCTCGGGAGGAAACGGGCGGTTAGTTGATTCGATTGTATCAGCCGGTGGTTTTTCTGATATGAATCAGAGCAGCCGGAAGTTGACTTCGATCTGAGCCTTGACCTTGACCGGCACGCCCTTGTTCTTGCCGGGGCGGAAGCGCCACTTCTGGACGGCTTCGATGGCTTTTTCATCGAGGCCCATGCCGAGGCTCTTCACGACTTTGATGTCTTCGGCTTTCCCGTCGGTGTTGACGACGATGGAGAGCAGAACCGAGCCGCTGTACTTGGCCTTGCGGGCTTCTTCGGAATACTCGGGCTCGACCTTGCTGATGAGTTCGGGAGCTGTGATTCCGTTACCGACGGAGTAGACGCCGGCGCCACCGGCGCCCGCACCGCTGCCGTTGCCGATGCCGGTACCGCGGCCGTTACCGATGCCGCCGCCGCTGCCGAGTCCGCCGCCGCCGCCGATGGCGCCGAGCGGGTTGCCGATCGCGCCGGTGGGCGCGGCCCAGGCGTCGGGCGCGGCGACCAGCGAGGGATCCATGGTCAGAGCGGGATGTTCAATCGTCACCAGCGGGGGCGTGAATTGACGCGGCGCCGGTTTCGGGAGAGAAGCTTTGAGCGCGGGGAGGGGCGAACGCTGTCCACCGCCGGCTGGCGGTTTCTTGACCTCGACTGTTTTGGTGGGGGGAGGCGGAGGGGCGATCAGCACGACGTTCTTGACGGCCTTCTGCACCTTATCATTGGTGCCGATCAGGATCAGCGCGGCGAAAACGGCTCCATGGATGATGACCGAGCTGGCGACCCGCTTCGGATTGGTTCCTTCACCCCAAATGTCTTTGACAGCAACCGGCTTGGAAGTCAGTTCGAGGGGCGGAAGCTCTTCCTTGTTAAAGAGATCCTTGACGTTCTCGATGATGGACTTGAACCAGGGAACGTCGGTATCGGGCGCGAGCAAGCGGCCCAGATGGTCTTCGGCATCGAGCGAGAGCTTCACATTGCCCTGAGCATCGTGCACTGCGATTTCGGCGTCATAACGATTGTGATGCTTTTGAGATTCAGACATTCGAATTTTCTCTGGAAGCCTCGATTGCGACCTTGTTCATACGACGAATTTGGCCCTGCCGCTGTTCCAATTTTGGGAGTCTAACATATGCCCGCTGGAAACAAACGGCTTACCGGCTTTTGTCCGCCCCAATACGATATAACAGAACAATCGACGAGGGTAAACCCGTCTAAGTTACACCTTACGCCGGGAGGAGCTGTGGTGCCAAGTAATTAAACGTCAATGTTATCCGTCACTTGACTACGGGGCCCGTCTTGCGGCGCCAGCACTGGTCTTTAACCACTATAATAGCGCTGTGTCTACCTGGTTGGACGTCACACACTCACATTTCGCAGCCGATTTTATGCCATTCTTCCGGAATCAGTATTTTGAGACTCAGGCGGTGTCCCGATGAGCACACTTCTTGGAATCCATCCCGCGCCTTCCGCGGAAAATGTTGTGGTTCGGTTGCATCCGAGTGACAACGTTGCGGTGGTGCGGGTGCCGCTGTCGGTCGGGACCGAGGTGCGTGTGGGCGGAGTGGAGTTCGCCGCGAAGGACAATGTTCCGCCGGGACACAAGGTGGCGCTGAAGACGATCCGGGCGGGGGAGAATGTGATCCGCTATGGGCAAAGGATCGGGCGGGCGAAGCGTGATATCGCGGTCGGCGAACACATTCATACTCATAATCTTGGATTCGAAGAGCTCGAATTCGCTTACGAGTTTCCGGAGGGCGATTTAGCGATTCCTGCGCTGCCGAAGAACGGGCCGACCTTCATGGGGTATGTGCGGGAGGATGGGCGGGTCGGCACGCGGAACTATGTGGCGGTGGTGGCGGCGAGTAATTGCGCCGCGCATACGGCGGAAAAGATTGCCGAGTCGTTCCGGGGCGAGGCGCTGCCGGGGAATATCGATGGAGTGGTGGCGTTTCCGCATGGCGAGGGCTGCGCGATGTCGATTGGGCCGGACACGATCCAGTTGCGGCGAACGCTGGCGGGGACGCTGGCGCATCCGAATGTGGCGGCGGCGGTGATTCTGGGGCTGGGGTGCGAGACGAATCAGATTTCGCACTACCTGGGGGATTCGGCGCCGCGATCGAGCCGGCTGGTGGGGCTGACGCTGCAGGAAAGCGGCGGAACGATGGGAGCGGTGGAAGCGGCGCGGCGGCACATCCACCAGATGATGGAGGAATGCGGGAGCGAGAGGCGGACCGAGGTTCCGGCTTCGAAGCTGGTGGTGGGGCTGAACTGCGGGGGATCGGATTCTTTTTCCGGCATTACCGCTAACCCCGCGCTGGGGGTCGCGTCCGACCTCTTAGCGGAAGTGGGCGCGGCCGCGGTGCTGGCGGAGACGACGGAGATTTTCGGCGCGGAGCATCTGCTGGTGCGGCGGGCGCGGAATCGGGCGGTGGCGGAGAAACTGCTTGGTTTCATCAAGAGTTACAAGACATACCTCAACCGGTTCGGAGGGAGCTTCGATGACAATCCCTCGCCTGGTAATAAGGAAGGCGGGCTGACGAACATCCTCGAAAAGTCGCTGGGCGCGGTGGCGAAGGCCGGTACTTCGCCGCTGAACGACGCGGTGGATTACGCGGAGCCGGTGATCGCGCCTGGGTTCGTTTTCATGAATACGCCGGGGTACGATCCGGTGTCGCTTACGGGGCTGGCGGCGGGCGGATGCAATCTGATTGCGTTTACGACGGGGCGCGGGAGCGCGATCGGGTTTCCGACGGTGCCGGTGCTGAAGATCTCCACAAACACGGCAACCGGGCGGCGGATGAAAGACAATATGGATATCAACGCCGGTGTGATCGCGGATGGCGAATCCACGGTGGAACGCGTGGGCAAAGAGATTTTCGATATGCTGCTGCGCGTGGCTTCGGGCGAGAAGACGAAGGCGGAGATTCTGGGGCATCGCGAATTTGTGCCATGGCGCATCGGCCCGGTGATGTAGCGGCGGACGCGGGGAGTTTTTTCGAATGCTGAAGAGATTGATGGCTGGACTGGCGGCGGCTTTTGCGCTGGCTGCGCAGAGCACGGCTCCGGCGCTCGATAAGCCGGGCCTCGAGACGTATATCCGCCATCTGCTGATGTGGCCGCCGAATATCGAGGTTACGATCAGCGATCCGACGCCTGCGCCGATGGCGGGGTTTTACCGGATCAATGTCCACGGGAAGCTGGGCAACAGCGCGCGCGACGAACCGTTCTACGTTTCGGCCGACAGCAAGACGGTGATTCGCGGCGACATTCTGGACGTCACGAAGAATCCGTTCCAGGCGGATCTCGATCTGCTGAAGACGGACGATCAGCCGTTTCTCGGCACGCCGGGCGCGCCGGTAACGATTGTGGAGTTCGCGGACTTCCAGTGTCCTTATTGCAGGCAGGAATCGAGCGTGATCCGGAAGGATCTGATGGATGCGTTTCCGGGGCAGATCCAGCTTTACTTCATGGATTATCCGCTGACGCCGATTCATCCGTTCGCACGCGGCGCGGCGGTCATGGGGCGCTGCATTCACACGCAGAACAACGCGTCGTTCTGGGGATATCACGACTGGATCTTCGCGCATCAGAGCGAGATCACGCCGGAGAACCTGAAGGACAAAGTGCTGGAATACGCGAAGACCGATCCGAATCTGGATACGGCGAAACTGGCGGCATGCGCGGTTGCGCCCGAGCCGCGGACCGAGGTGGATCGCAGCGAGGCGATTGGCAACTCCCTGAAGCTTACAGCGACGCCGACGTTTTTCATCAACGGGCGGCGGATGGTGGGAACGATCGCGCTCGATGATCTGAAGATGGTGGTGGCGCATGAGATCGAGTGGGCGAAGGCCCATGCGAAGCCAGCGGATTGCTGCAGCGTGCAACTGGCGCTGCCGGGGATGGCTCCCGCGGGTGGGAAGGCGTCACCCCAGTGAAGATCCGGCGGGGCGCGCTCGCTATTGCGGTGGCGGTTCTGGCGCTGGCTACGGAGCCGGCGCAGTTCAACACCGCGCGCTATCTGGATGACGTGAAGTATCTGGCGTCTCCCGAGATGCGCGGGCGGGCGGATGGATCGCCGGAACTCGAGAAAGCGGCGAAGTACATCGAAGAGCGGTTTCGCGCGGATGGTTTGAAGCCGGTGGGCAGCAACTATCTGCAGTCATTCGAAATTGCGGCGAGCGCGAAACTGGGTCGGGGAAACCGGCTGGAAGCGGTGTGGAACGGCGAACTGGAATCGCTGCAGCCGGACAAGGATTTCGTGCCGACCAATTTTTCGGAGAGCGCGAAGGGTTCGGGGCAGGTGGTGTTCGCGGGCTACGGGATTACGGCTCCGGAATACAACTACGACGATTACGCCGGGATCGACGTACACGGCAAGTATGTGATCGTGCTGGCTCATGAGCCGCAGGAATTCGACTCGAAGAGCGTTTTCGAAGGCAAGGTTTACACGGATCATTCCGAAACCTACACGAAGGCGATGAACGCGCGGGAACACGGAGCGCGCGGCGTGCTCCTGGTGCTGGATCGCGTGAATCACAAGAGCGCGAAGGACGAACTCGATTCGTTCGTGGGAGAGAGCGGTCCGGCGAATGCGGGGATTCCGTTTGTGCAGGTGCGGGAATCCGTGGTGAACGAATGGATTCAGGACACCGGGCATGATCTGCTGGCGACGGAACAGGAGATCGACAAGGATCTGAAGCCGCGCTCATTCGTGCTGGCGGGTGTGGAGATTCGCGAGAACGTGGAAGTGGAGCACGTGGAGAAGACGGTCCACAACGTGATTGCGTATCTGCCGGGCGAGACGCCGGAGTATGTGATTCTTGGGGCGCACTACGATCATCTGGGGCTGGGCGGCCAGTATTCGATGGCGCCGGCGCTGACGGGAATGGTGCATCCGGGGGCGGACGATAATGCATCGGGTACGGCTGGCGTGATCGAGCTGGCGCGATATTTCTCGGAGGTATACCGGGGACAGAAGCCGAAGAGAGGGCTGCTGTTCATGGCGTACGCCGGGGAAGAACTGGGGCTGCTCGGCTCAGGGTATTACGCGAACCATCCGCTGCTGCCACTGAACAATGCGGTGGCGATGCTGAACATGGACATGATCGGCCGGGTGCGCGACGAGAAGTTGTATATCGGCGGCGCGGCGACCGGGACGACGTTCCGGACGGATCTGGATGATCTGGTGAAGAAAACCAATTTCCGGGTGGATTATTCGGAGAGCGGGTATGGGTCGAGCGATCATACGTCGTTCACGGCGCACCAGATTCCGGTGCTGTTTTTCTTTTCCGGACTGCATGGGGATTATCACCGGCCGAGCGATACGTGGGAAAAGATCGACGCGCCGGATGCGGTCAATGTGCTGAAGCTTGTTTCGGGGATGGTGGGGAAGCTGGAGGCGGAGAAGGATCGTCCGGTTTTTGTCCGGGTGAAAGAAGCGGCGGGGGATCCGCACGCGGGCGCGGTGATGGGGGCTAACGGCGGCGGGTATGGTCCATATTTCGGGAGCGTGCCGGATTTTGAGGAGCCGGCGGGCGGCGGAGTGCGGTTTGCGGACGTGCATCCGGATTCACCGGCGGGTGTGGCGGGGTTGAAGCCGGGCGATGTGCTGGTGGGGTTTGGCGGCACGGAGATTCGCAATCTGTACGACTTCACGTATGCGCTGCGAGGGCACAAGGCCGGGGATGAGGTGGTTGTGCGCGTTTTGCGGGGCGGAGAAAAGGTTTCGGCTAAGGTGAAATTGACCGAACGGCATTAATGTAAAGCGGCGTTACCGCCGCTGACAAAACCTTGAGTAGAATTTCGAGGCAGATGGCCGATAATGACAACATAACTGTGTCAGGCACTTCTGAAACCGTCATCACTTTGCCGCACCTGATACTGCATCCGTTCGGAGCAGCATCGGCTACGGATCAGTTGCTGGAGGGTTCGCGCGCGGCGATGGATCTGCAGGAAGCCGCGCTGTCGAATCCGCGCTATTCAGAGATCCAGGAGCGCGTGCTGCTGGGGCGGTATCAGGAAATCCGGATGCTGCTGTTCCTCGGGAAGGACGTTTTCCGCTGGATCGAC
>CAZPZE010000592.1:0-8233 GCA_964590625.1 uncultured Solibacteraceae bacterium | reverse complement strand
AGGGTCAGGATGCGGGCGCCGAAGACCTTTTCGTAGTAGCGCGCCGAGCGCTCGATGTCGGTGACAGTGAGAAAATGCGCGATGCTGATCCCCTCGCGCGGGGGCATCTCATAGCTCTTTTGGTCGATTTGTACGCTGCTCATGGACGACTCCAATGCCGATCAACAGTGCCATCTGCCGGTAACGATTTTAGCGCCGGAGCGCGGAGAGCCGTAATCGTGACCATCTGCGTCAAGAGGACGCGGTCCTCTCCAGAAGGGGCTGCAGGCGAAGGAGCATGGAGCGCTGGAGCAGCACGGGGTAGAGATGAACGACTACGGCCGGCAAGAGCATCCATAGCGCGCCTTTCCAGTGGTGTCTGCTGAAAAGGGCGAGGGCGGCCGATAGCAAGTGGATGGCGAAGCAGATTCCGTGGGCGACGGCGCCGGCCTGCGCGTGCTGCTCGAGGGATGGTAATCCGGCTTTTTTGCCGGAGAATGCCCGCAACGGTCTGATGAAACGATTCCATCCGGAGGCTTCGAGCAGCCTGCCGAAAATTCCGATGCCGAAGAGACGGTGGAGTGCGCGCTCGCCCGTGGGCACGCGGAGCCATTGGCGAGGCAGGCGTTGGATCAGGGAGAAGGCAGGCAGTGCAGGTTCGAGGCTGCATGTTCCCCAGGTCACCATCAACGCGTAGCCCGGATTGCCCGGCCCACTCAAGAACCAGAACAAAGTCAGATAGGCGACGAAGAACAGCAGCGCGAGCCGGTACCAGGCGCTGTGAAAGACGGCCATGGTATCTGGTTTGGGTGAGGGTTCGGCGCTCACAAGGCTCGCATTTCGGGTGATGGAGTTACATATCCGCGTAACGCTTCGCGGCCGCGAGGTCTTTCCGCAGTTCGTCAGCGTTGCGGCGTGGGCCGTAGCCGGGAGTGTCGCGCTGGATGCGCCAGCCTTCTTTGAGCGGACCGGCGTCCACGGTATCGAAACCGAATTGATCGAGGAGATGGGTCACGATGGTTTTGGCGGCGGGATCGTCGCCGGCGATCACGAGGGCGCGACGATTCGGCGTTCCTGGCGGCAGTCCGTGCGTGGTGAGTTCGGCGGCATAGATGTGGTTGAAGGCCTTCACGACCTTCGATTTGGGCAGGTGTTTCCGGAGGAGCTCGGAAGTCGTGGTGGATTCATTATCGAGCTCGGGAATGTGGCCGTCACGTTCCGGGTAATAGTTGTTCGTATCGATCACGATCTTGCCCGCAAGCGGCGCAACGGGCACGGTGCTTATGCTCTTTAACGGAATCGTGACGACGACGATATCTCCGGATTGTGCCGCTTCGAGAACCGTTGCCGCGCGGGCTTTGGGGCCGAGTTCGGCGATCAAATCCGAGAGAGTTTCGGGACCGCGGGAATTGCTGATTACCACGTTGTAGCCATTTGCGACCGCGAGCCGCGCAATCTGGCTTCCGATATGTCCAGCGCCGATGAGACCAATGGTTGCCATAATGACCGCATTTTCTCACCGTCGCGCGCGTCACGGGGACACGAGGGGCCGGAGCAGATGGCTGAGGTTGTAACCTTCGCGTTCCGCGCGCGCCGTCAGCCGATCGATGATATCGTCGGCGAGATGAGGTTCCCGGCTCAGGATCCACAGGTACTTTCGCTTCGGCTCGCCGATGAGCGCCCAGCGGTAGTCCGGATCGATTTCGAGGATCCAGTAGTCGCCGGCGAATGGCCAGAAGAACGTGACCTTCAGTTTCGTATTCGGGCCGGCGGGATCGGCCGGGCGCGCAGTGCCCCGAATGGCGCTGACGCGGCCATCCGAACGCCGGCACTGATTCAGCACATCGATTCTGCCGTCAGGGCGCAGAGAGTAAGTGGCGGTTATGTCACTCTCACACTTTCTTTCAAAACGATTGGGGAGGCGGGCGATCTCGTACCACCTGCCGGCATATCTGGCAAGATCGATGGATGGCGCGACGGTCATGGAGCGGCGCGCCTTCGCGGAGAGTTTGACGACACCCGCGACGACTCCGGCCATAATCAGGAGTGACCACGCTTTCGTTGTCATATTGCGCCGCCTTCCGAACGCATTTTATCTCTCAGCGAGTCTGTTGCCGTTGTCCGCGCGAGCCCGGACCGCAGGGCAGACGGATTACTTCGCGGCGCGAAACAGTTTGGGCGCGACTTCGTACAGATAGAGGCGCCAGTTCGCCCATTCGTGTCCGCCGGGAGACTCGCGGGTCTCGATTTTCACGCCCGCTTTTTTGAGTTCGTCCATTACTTTGAGGCCGTTCTCACGCGCGATGTCGGTCTGGCCCCAGCCCCACCAGAAGAGCTTCAGAGCGGAGTTGTATTTCGGGAAATTCGCGCTTTGGGATTTGTAGAATGCCTGGCGGTCGTCTTCCGAAGTCCAGCCTGAGCTCATCACCGCCACGTAGCGGAACGTTCCCAGCTTTTCGAGGCCGATGTTGAGCGTCTGGATGCCGCCCATTGAGAGGCCGGACAGCGCGCGGGAATCCGCGGAATCGACTGTCCTGTAATTCGCCTGGACGAAGGGGATGATGTCATTCATCAGTTCCGCCGTGAATGGGTCCTTGTCTGCATCGGAGGTCATCGGTTGTCCACCCTTCGGAGTCCAGCCATTGGGCATGACGATGATCATGGGGAGGGCCTTTTTCGCGGCGATCAGATTGTCGAGAATATCGTTGGCGCGGCCCACGGTGGACCAGGAGTTGGCCGAATCTCCGCCGCCGTGGATGAGGTAGAGAACCGGGAAGCGGCCCGCCCCCTTTTGATAGCCGGGGGGCGTGTAAATGTAGAGCTCCCGCTCGAGGTTGCCGAGCGATTTCGATATGTAGCGGACAAGAGCGACGGCTCCGTGGGGAACGTCGCGCGTTTCGGAAAAATCGCCGGGGATCGTGACGAGGCTCTGGACCTGCGTCTGGGTCATCGATATTTTTGTGTTGCGCGGGTCGGGGAAGGTGACGCCGTCCACGCTGAAGGTATATCGCCATGCGCCCGATTTCATTGGACGAACTGTTGTCGCGGACCACACGCCGCCGGCTCCTTTGGTCATGTTGAGGCCGGCGGGACCACCTCTGCCAAACGCCGGTTGCCCCGCGGCAGCCGCTGGCGCGCCGGGATCGGAAAGGACTCCGGCGGCGATCTCACCGCCAACGCTGACGGTCGATGCCTGCGGTGCGTAAATGCGAAACGTGACTCGATGATCGGCGGCAACTTCGGGCGAAACATAAGATGGGCCGCCGCGGCCACGTCCACGGCCGGTGGCGGCCGTTGCGGGTTCGGCCGGTTGGCGTGGCGTCTCGTTCTGAGGCGCGGCAAAGACGCCGGGGAATGATGCGCCGAGGGCGGTCCACAGCAGAAAGGCGAGGAAGGGTCGCTTGCGGGTCAAGTTGCTTCTCCTGGGAACTGATTGGTGCCGCTGACTCAGATAGAGAGTAACACCGTGCGGAGGAGCCAGGGTGTCGGGCTTGATCAATAGCTCAGGCTTTGAAGCGAACTGATTCCTGCCAGGTGTTCGGGAAGCAGCTTGAAGTGGACCGGATCATGACGGATGTCCGGCCGCCTGACGCCTACCAGAGCGGCGAGCCTGTCGACGGTCATGCGTTTGCCGTGCAGGCGCGCTACGCGCGGCATGGCGACGGCGGCGTCAAAAGCGAGGCCGACTGTATGGTCGGAAGACGCGACGGGTTGCTGCCGGACGAGCAACTGGTGCCGCGCGAATTCCGCGCCCACTTCCTCGCGCAGGGCGCTGCAGGCGCGGGAGTGGTTGCCGCGGAGCTGCCTCCACTTGACCCATACTTCGTGCAGGTGAGCCTGATAGGCAGGCGGACGGTAGGCGGATTTCAGCGCAAAGGTGCCGCCGAGGGATGTCACCATGTCTTTGAATGTGTCGAGCGCCAGCGCCGTGTCCGGCAGGAGGCCGTCGATATCAACGGGGGCGGTGTCGGCATTGTTCTCGAAGGCGATGGCTTCGGGATCCCAGATTTCGGATAGCGGGGCCACTTTGCAGCCAGGGTAGGTGCGCGGCTGGTGGAGGGATTGCATCTGCTCATCCAGAAGCATGGACGAGACGGCGCGCTCGGGAGAAACGGGAAGGGCTTCCTGGGTCGTTAAGGGCGCGGCGGGATAAGGAGGCAGATCGGCCGCGTACAGGCTCGTGCAGATGAGGGAGAGGAGAAAGAACTGCCCGATGTTCCGATGCAAAACGATTCAAGGCTCCTGATGATTTGGTTGACTACTCGATAATTTTTGCCAGACTCAACACTATAACAGGCGATAGGGCTTCGTGGCGGAGGCGATGGAGTTTCGTTGCGGACGCCGCCCCCGCCCTGTCCAGCGTCAAAAGGTTCTTCTCAGGCCGAATCGGATCTGAAACGGTTCGACCGGGTGGAAGACGTCTGTGAATGCCGGATCGGAAGACGGCGTGATGCGGGATTCATAGGCGTAGTCGATGTCGTGATCTTTACGGTCGAGCAGGTTCAGGAATTCCGCGAAAATGCTCCATCTTTCGGTGATCCGATATCTGACTTCGGCATTCAGCAGGACCGTAGCGCCGGAGCGATAGATCCCGTCGGACGTGAGGTCACGCGGGCCAAAGGCGCGCAGGCGTAAACTCGCGGTGAGGCGCCTGTAATCATGCAGAGTGATGCCCGAAGAGGCCACGAGGCCAACTGCTTCGGGGACGCGCCTGCCACCGGGACTGCCCGGGGCCGCATCATCTTCGTCGATCGCGGTGAAGAGAGCTCTGGAATCCGCGAGGTCGAAATCAAACGCGAGATGTTCCAGAGGCGTGTAATAGTTGGCCCACTCGACGCCATAGCGGTTGCTCGACTGCGCGGAGGGAACTGTGCCTCCGGTGTCGCCACTTTGCTGCAGTTCTGAAGCGCTGCGAAGGTACCAAAGCGAAAGCGTGCTTTGCAGGTGCTCCGCGGCCGAAGTGCGCAGGCCGACTTCCGCCCCTTTGGTCGGGATGAGAAGGGGGATTTCGGACGCCGGCGTGTTGGGGTAAAGATTTTCATCCGAAACGGGCTGCACTGTCTGGGTTGCGCCGCGGGCGTCGTTGCTGTGGAAGCTGAACCCGCCCTGCACGTAGAACTCGGTCTTTGACCACGGGCCGAATATCAGGCTCAGTTTCGGGCCAGGAAGAAATTTGCCGGCTGTACCGGAGTTTGCCGGGTTCACGAGGCTGGTGACATCGACGTAGTCCAGATCGCCGCGGAGGGCCGTGACGGTGCGGAACTTGTCCGTCCATCGGATTTTGTTTTCCCAGTAGACGCCCGTTTCCGTGTCGGTGAAGCGGTCCTCCTGGGTGATCGCCGGCAGAGTAACGCCGCTGGCGGAATCGATCTTTTCCACACGCTCGCGATCTTCGGTCTGGAAGAGCCCATTGTGGACCCAATCATTGCGGACCTGGAGACCGAACGTATTTTCCACGTCGCGGCCAAACCATCGGCTGAAGATGGTATGGTGCGCGTCGAGCCCGGTCACCCATCGCTTGTCCTGCTGTTCGAACTGGTCGCCGTGAATGGGGTCCGTCAGATAGTAAGTGAAATCGGAGAACAGATCGAGGTCATAACGGAAACCGTATAGCGTGATTTTCGTCGCGGAGCGGGCGTTCTGGCGATACCATGCCGACTGCAGGCTGTAGCGGCCGGAGTTGCCGCCGTCGGTTGAATTGAGGGAGCCGAAAAGGCCAACGAGGGGCAGGGCATTCGCGGCGATCTGATCGCTGGAGTTCCATCTTCCGTGGTAGGCGCGGGCGGTGATGCTGAAGCCGTTGGCGTCGTCGCCATGGCTGTATGTCACGAGGCTGTTTGATTTCAGGTAATCATCCGGATGATTCCACGGGCCGTCATCGTGAGACAGTTCACCGCCAACCAGCAGACTGCCTGAGCCGACTTTATGCGAGACGCCGAAGACTGTGCGCTCATAGCCATTCATGCCGCCTTCGACCTGATAGAAGTTTTCGGGCAGCGTCCGGAAGAATTGCAGATGCACCGATCCTGCGGAGCCATAGTCGCCGACATCGGCGTAATACGGGCCTTTCTCGAAATTCACCCGCTGCACGAGTTCCGGGACCACGGTGTTCATGTCCGCATAGCCTTCACCATGGGCGTGCGAGGGAAGGTTCAGGGGCATGTCGTCGAGGAACACGGCGAAATCCGTGCCGTGGTCGAGATTGAAGCCGCGGAGAAAATATTGATTGGCTTTACCGCCGCCCGCGTGTTGAGTGATGATGACGCCGGGAACAGTCTCCAGAACTTCTCCCGAGCGAAGAAGGGGACGATCCTGAATTTCGGTTGCGCCCACGGTGCCCTGGGTGGCGGAATCGGCAATGCCAACCAGGTCATCTTCGCGACCCTGCACGCTTACAGAGGTGTTCACCGAACTCAGGGCCAGAGAGATGTGCAGAGGGAATGGCTCGGTGATTCCTGTAGTGATGGGGATTTCTTTGGTTTCGAAATCCAGGTGAGAGATGGCGAGCCGATAGTCGCCGGACGGGAGTCCGGAAATCGTGAAGTACCCCTTCGAATCGGACTGGGCCGTTTGGAGCAGAGCGCCGTTTGCGTTCCGGACCTGCAGGGTCGCGCCGGCAATTGGCGCGCCGGAGGCGTCAACGACGGTTCCCGATACGAACGCATCCGCGGCCCATGCACACCACATTGTTGCGAATAGTATGGGAGTGATGACGGCGAGGCCGCGGGACATGATCTCCTTATCTGTGTGCTACGGAAGTGAAAAGTGTGCTACGAAATTGAGGGTACCACCGGCCCTTCCGCGAACGTTGCGGGCGCTGCGGCCCGGCTGGACAGGAGGCCGGAATGTGTAATCTGGCGCGCATCGGAATTACGATTCCCGAAAATTTGTTGAAAGAATTCGACAGTCTGATCGAGCGCCGTGGATACGAGACGCGATCCGAGGCGGTTCGCGATCTGGTGCGGAAGGAAATCGTGGACGAGGTTTCCGCTATGCCTTCCGCGGAGGTTTACGGGACGGTAACGCTTGTCTACGATCACCATGCCAGACTGTTGCTGAATAAGCTGACCGACATCCAGCATCAGTATCATGATTCGGTCATGTCAACCGTGCATGTTCATCTGGATCACGACAACTGCCTCGAGGTGATTCTTGTGCGCGGCAAATCGGCACTTGTGCAGAAGCTGGCGAATGCGCTGATCGCCACGAAAGGGGTGAAGCACGGCCGGTTTGTGCTGACGACCTCCGGGCGGGATTTGCGGTAACCGCGGCGTCGGCAGGCTGGCGCGCTCAGCGGGCCGATCGCCGGGCTAGATGCCGAGGTAGTTGGCGATCATCTTGGAGAATTCGAGGAGGAATTCTTTCTGGCCTTCGCGGCTGTGCCACCAGTTGCCGTGGTCCCAATCGGAATCGTTGACGCCGACCATGTGGATTTCGAGATCGGGGGCGAGGCGGCGATAGATGCGGGCGGCGCGGGCGGTGTGCCAGGCGCTGGTGACGATCAGGATTTTGTGGGCGCTGCGGGCACGGAGGAGCGCGACGTTGTTGCGGGCTTCCTGGAGGGTGCTCGTTGCTCTCCAACTGGTTTCGAGGAAAAGACTGGCAGGGTATCCGCGAGCGACGGCGAATTCGATGGCAAGGGCGGAGTCGGTCCGGTCATAGCGATTCCCTCCGTTGCTCGCGATCACGATGGGCGCGTATCCCTCTTTGCCCAGTTCCGCGCCTTTGAGCATCCGGTTACCTCTGCCGTCTCCGGAGAGGACGACGATCGCGTCAGACTTGACGGGCGGTCCGTCAGCTTCGAGCAGGGAACCGATGCCTCTGAGGATGGGGGCGGAAAGAATCCAGATCGCCGCAATGATTGCGACCAGGACGAGCAGCAGCTTCAGCGTTCTTCACCAGAATTGCGGGGATCGATGTGGCCGACAGTCTTGAGCAGGAAATAGAGCCGCTCGACTTCTTCTTCGTCTTCAGGACGCAGGACGCGGGGCCGGGACGGCGGGATCTGGCGGGGTTCATTCAGGCCGAGCATCTCGCCCCAATACTGGCGGTAGGGAATGCCGTCGATCATGGCGGCGGTTGCCATCTGGCGGATGGTGCGGAGGACGTGCTTGCAGCAATCGACTTCACCGGGGTAGATGATGGTCACCGTTTCATCGTCGAAGAGCGTGAGGCGGACGACGAGCGGTGAGATCCAGCCGGTGCGGTCGACGCGCTGGATGTCCTGCCAGGGGATGACGCGTCTGCCGATTTC
>CAZPZE010000591.1:0-2239 GCA_964590625.1 uncultured Solibacteraceae bacterium | reverse complement strand
TTTGTATTCCCTGGGCAGCGGCGGCAGCGGGTTGGAGGCGCTGATCGCGGCGACCGAGGCGTTATCGAGCGCGCGTGCGCCGGACTGCGATTCAAAAACGATCTTCGCTATCTTGCCGTCTTTGTCCACCGCGAATTCGATAGAGACGATGCCGCGCTGCCCGAGCTTCGCCGCGGTAGGAAATACGGCGGACCAGTTGAGCTTCACCGCCGCGAGCACCTGCTGCAGATAAGCGGAGAAATCGACGCCCATTGGATCGCTCTTCAGCTGAAAGTTCGAAACGCGCGCGGCCGATGGCGGGAGCCGCACGCCGCCGCCGACGGTTAAGTCCGAATCGCCCACCCTGTTTCCGGTACGCGCGCCACCGTTGCGCATATCGCGGATTGCATCCTCGGTTGGATTCGGCGGCAGATTGAAACCGGAGCGCGGCGCGGGATGGAGGTTGGGTGCGTCGTCAATGACGATTTTCGGCGCATCGGGCCTGGGCAGAGCAACCGGCGGCAGCGTTCCTCCGGGGGGTTGATTGCGCGTGATTTCACCTGGATTGAGAGCGGGAGCGGACGGCGCCTGGATGGCCGGCTTCGGCTGAGGCGGCGGAGGCGCGGGCGGCAGCGGCGGCGCCTTCACCGCGACTTTCGGCGGCGCCGGCGCGGTCAGTTTGGGCGATAGAGCCGATGGAGGCAGGAGCAGCATCTTCGAAACTGCCCCTTTGTTTGGCGCCTTCTGGGTCAGATCCTTAGGAACAAATAAATGTACGATGCGCTGCGGCTCGATGCGTTCGGGCGGCGGAGGCTGGTACGGCTCGCTCTTCAACAAAAATAAAGCACTTATAACGACCAAATGAAAGGCCACCGACCCTACGGCCGCCCGCTTCCAACGGGGCCAGTCCCCGCTTCTGTCGCGGACGAGCAGGAAATTGGGTTCGTGTTCCGTACTCGTTATGGCGGAAACAGATGGCTCTATGGTTTCCATCCGGATTGAGCCAGCGTTTTATTCACCAGCCCGGCATGCTGCTCAATTTTATCAAGCACGGCGGTAGCTGCCTCCAGCGAACGACGCGCCACTTCGCCATTGAGTTTCGGCGGGTTTCGGGTGGCGATGGCCTCGAGGAAAGCATCGAATTGCAGTTTGAGCGGTTCGCCGGTCCGGACCGGAAGCTGATCGAAGGCGAGCCCCGCATCGCCGCCCACAGTGCAAACGGCGGCTGATTGCCTCGCGTAATCGAGCGAGATGTACTGGCCTGGCTGGAAGACGCGCAGCTTACGGATTTTTTCCGTCGAAACGCGGCTGGCGGTGAGGTTGGCGACACAGCCATCGCTGAATTCGAGCCGCACATTCGCGATATCCACCTTCGGCGAAAGGATGGAGATTCCCGCCGCGCGAATATCGGTGAGTTCTCCGCGCGCAAGAGCCAGAACGATGTCGAGATCGTGGATCATCAGATCGAGAACGACGTCTACATCGAGGCTCCGCAGCGTGAAAACGCTCATGCGGTGAATTTCGAAGAAAAGCGGAAGGGTGGCGATGCGCTCCAGTTCGACGATGGCGGGATTGAAACGCTCGAGATGGCCGACCTGCAGGATTCGATTGTGGCGCGCGGCGGTTTCGACGAGGCGATCCGCTTCCGCGACGGTCGCGGCGATGGGCTTTTCCACCAACACGTCGATGCCGGCTTCGAGAAGACGGCAGCCGATATTGGCATGTTCCGACGTGGGCGCGGCAACGATCGCGGCGTCCACGTGGCCGAGAATTTCGTCAATCGAAGCTGCTGCCGAGGCGTTGTGCGTTTCAGCCTGCTCGCGGGCGCGCTTCAGGTTGGGATCGACAACGTGAGTGAGTTGCGCATGCGGATTTTCCGACACGACGCGCACGTGATTTTTTCCAAATGCGCCGGCGCCGATGACGGCAATCCGCGGTCTTTCGTTCATCCGAGCGTCTCCATGCCCACAATCGCGATCTTCGCGTCGTTGGCTTTCGCGAGCAGATCTTCGCGATCGAGCAGCAGGGTGCGGCCGGCATCCACAGCCAGCGCGGTGGTATTGGTTTCGATCATGACCTCGACTGTTTGCGGGCCGATGGCGGGAACATCGAACAGCAGATGGCGGCGGCGGGCGGAAGCTTTCACAAGCGAGAGCCGCTTCCCTTCCACCAGACTCGCGGCGCGGCGGAGCATCGCGTCGGTGCCCTCCATGGCTTCGAGCGCCACGCAGGCGCGGTCCGCAATGGCGACGCTCTGGCC
>CAZPZE010000590.1:0-2065 GCA_964590625.1 uncultured Solibacteraceae bacterium | reverse complement strand
GCGATCTTGGGCAGCGTCCAGACGGTGGGCGCGGATTTCGGCGCGGGTGGCGGGGCGACGGCAGGTAGCGGTTGGGCGGCGCTATCCGCGATTCGAAACACCTTTGTCCAATCGGCCGGCGGCAGGCCGGTCTTCATGCAGCGGCTGGCGAGTTCGGTCAGCACGGACGATTCGTGCGGGACGACGATGTAGCCGGTCGCGAGATTGCCGGTCATCAGGCACTCGCGTCCGTGATGCAGCCAGAGGGCGACGATAGGCAGAGGCAGGCATCGAGGCGGTCCTGATCGGGCTTTTTGTTTTATTCCTTTGGGGCTGGTTGGTCGCGGGTTCGTCCAGCCACGCGGCGAGTGCGGGGGCGGCGTGGGGGGGGACAAAGGCAGAGGCGCGGGTGCAGACCGATTTCCAGGAAGTCAGAAAACCGGAATTGGTTTGCTTGACGATTTGTCGGGGTCCGCGTCGGGCAGAAGCCCGACGGCAACGCCGAAGCGTCGCCCTACCTACCTCTTGCCAGCGATTTTGGGGAGTTCGATTACGAGTCTGAGGGCATCGTTTACGGCCTGGGCATCACGGAAAATGTGATATTCGCCTGATCGCTTTCTGGCGTACTTTCCACGGACTGCGCCTTTCAGCAAGGTCCGGAGGTCGTATTCGGGACGAAGATCGTCAGGTGCTGTTCTACCGGCTTGCCGCATAGTCTCTTCGTTCGAAGCCGATGCCCACGCTGCGCATGCGCCACCATCGGCAATCGGATCTGTTCGACTGTACCTTTCGCGAATCCAGAGATCAAGATAGCAAGGTATCTGTCAACTTTTCACCGGCGTCGGGTCGAAGCCCGACGGCAACGCAGAAGCGTCGCCCTACTTTCCGATCCTGCGGAGCAGTACACTGGGATCAGGAATCAGATGCCCACTACGAAGCGACTGACGCTCGAGACTGTCGATTTCGGAAATCGAGCCGAGGTGGATGAATTTCTGAATCAGGTTATAGCCGCAGGGATGGAGAAGGTCCGCGCTGAGACCGCCGAACTGAAGGCGAGAGGGCTGATGGATGAGGATGGGAATCTCCTGATCACCGAGTTACCACCTGATATGAGAGAGGGTTCCGACCGCGACTTCGGCGGATAATGCAAAGCCCGGAAATGTTCATTGTCGCCGGCCCGCCGGGCGGCGGCAAGAGCACGGCGTTTGGCCTGCGGGCGTTCGCTGAACGAATCTTTAATGCAGACGATCGCGCTGCGGAACTGAACGGCGGATCTTACCGCGGCATTCCGCTGACGGTTCGCACTCAGGTCAATCGTGAGTTCGAGCGGTTTGTTCACGAAAGCATCGCGACGCGCCAGCAGTTCGCCATTGAGACGACACTGCGCAGTGCGGTCACGTTCGAGCAGGCGAACCTCGCGAAGGCTGCCGGTTTCCGCGTAACGATGACTTATGTAGCGCTGGAGTCGTTTGAACTTCACTTCGAGAGAGTCGTGCGACGTTCTCTGGCTGGAGGGCACGCTGCGAGCGAATCCGTGCTGCGGCGTATCTATGAGGCCAGCCTGAGGAATCTCTCCGTTGCGCTGGATCCGCTTCGGAGTGGAATAGACGAAATCCGGATTTTCGACAATTCGGTTCCCGAGCTTATTCCGAGACCGGTACTGAAGGTGGGTGACGGACGGATTATCTGGATCGGGGACGAGGTACCAGGGTGGCTCAGGAAGGTTCTGGGCGAGCGAGGGATGGATGAATCCATCAGTTGAATCACGATGATCCGGCAGAATTTTGTTGGGTGGGGGCTTGTGGTTATGAGGGACGCCGCCAAGATCAACGCCGACGAAAACTTCTTTGCCGCTCATTGGCTCGTTTCCGGATTTTCCGATTTTCGTTGACGGCCGGTTCGAATGCGCTTTGGCAGGATCTCGGCCTCCAGACGCATTCCGAGGGGATCGTTTTGTAATTCCGCGAGTTCGCCCAAACGATCGATCAATCCCAGGGCGAACAGAACATTCGCATATGAGCCGATTGAGACGCCGCCATCACCTTTTTCAATCTTGTCCAGGGTTGTCCGGCTAATGGAGGCGCGT
>CAZPZE010000589.1:0-7352 GCA_964590625.1 uncultured Solibacteraceae bacterium | reverse complement strand
GTCATGCGAAGCCGAATAAGCGAAGTGCTGCAGATCGGCATTGGCACGTTCGAGCGCGCGGTTCGCACGCTGCAGCTCTTTCTCCTGCCGCACGCGCGAGGTCACATCGCGCGCCACTTTGGATGCGCCGACGACTCGCCCATCGGTGTCCCGCAGCGGTGAGATCGTGAGCGAGACGTTGATCAGACGTCCGTCCTTGCGCCGCCGAACGGTCTCGAATTGTTCCACGCGCTCGCCGCGCTTCATGCGGTCGATAATCCGCGGCTCTTCCTGCAGCCGGTCCGGCGGAATCAGCATCTCGATCGATTGCCCGACCGCTTCATCCGCCGAGTGACCGAACACGCGTTCCGCGCCGCGATTCCAGCTCAGAATTCGCCCCTTGAGATTCCTGCTCACGATCGCGTCTTCTCGGAAGATTCCACAATCGACGCCAGCAGATTCGCATTCTGCTCCGCCCGCTTGCGCTCGCCCACATTGCGGAAGTAACAAACCACACCCACGCTGCCATCGGCGAGCGGAATGCGATCGACGCGCCACTCGTAGTATTCCTTGAGGCCACTATCCCGGCGGCGCTCTCCGCGCTCACGCGCCGACCAGGCCTGGCCGGTTTCGAAAGTGCGATGGAAGATGGCGAGAATCTCTTCGGCGTACCGCTCCTGCCAGACGTGGCGGATGACGTCATGCAGGTCACGGCCGACGAGGCCCCCGGGAATTTCGCCCAGCGACCCGAGCGCCACGTTGTTGGCCTCGCGAACCCGGAAGTTGCTGTCGACGATGAAGATGCCTATCGGGATCTGGCTCAGCAGGGTTTCGAACTGCTGCACCTGACGCTCGAGAGCCTCTTCGCGCTCCGCGCACAAACGCGCCATCCGGACATGGGTTGCGACGCGCGCCATCAGTTCGCGAGTGCTGAACGGACGCACGAGGTAATCGTCAGCCTCGATGTCTTCCTGCACCTTCGATGTCAGAAGAACCAGTGGAATTCCGGAACGGGCGCCGGTGCCGCGAAGGCCTGCCCGAAGCTCGTCGAGGTGCGACAGGCCGGCATCGCCCAGTACGACGTCCACTGTGCGGTCGCGCACGTCCTCAAGGGCTGCCGCCCCGTCGCGAACGCTCCGAACGGCATATCCTTCACGGCGAAGCCGTTGTTCGAGGGACGCACACCGGGAGGTATCGATGTCCGCGAGGAGAACAACGCCTGATTGTCGGGGTTCCTGCGCGCCTTTCGCGAGCAGGAACGGGAGATGACTCCGATTCTCTGCGCTCACGAAGCTGATGGCGGTCCACACAGGTATGCCGCCACCCCGATTGTAAACCTCGTGCTTCCCCGCGGTCTATTTGCCGGACACCTCGTTCTGTATGGCATCCAACTCTCGGCCGGCTTCAGCCAGTTTTCCCTGGCCCGCCAGTTGGCGGTACCGTTCCAGATGCTGACGGATGCTTTCTATGCGCGGATCGCCGGTCTTCAGCGGAACTGTCGCGCCGGTCGCCGCTTTCGCGCCTGCCTGGACTACTGTTTCGGCGACCGGGGCGGGCGTGCCGGCGGAAACGCCGTTGATCTTCGCCAGCGCCTCCTCATACGTGTCGGCGTAGATCAGTTGATTGCCGAGCGCAAGGACGACTTTCTTGAGCTGCGGCATGCGCGCCTCGGTGGCCTGAAGATAGATCGGCGAAATGTAGAGGAACGTGTCGCCGATCGGCAGCACGAGCGTCTGTCCTTTCAGGACCTGCGATCCCTGTGCGTTCCACAGCGTGAGGTCTTTCGAAATATTCTCGTCCTGATTGATCCGCGCATTGATCTGCATCGGCCCCAGGATCAGTTCCTGTTTCGAAAGCTCCATCACCACAATCTGCCCGAGGTGGTCGCCATCGCAGCGCGCCAGCATCACGCCGATCAGATTCTCCTTCGTTGCCGGCGTGAATGTGGTCATCAGCAGGAATTCCGGCTCGGTCTCGCCCGGCAGCGTGGCATACACATAAGACGGGCTTACCGGCTGCGGTTCCGTGTTCTGTCCGCTCGAATATTTCGAGAGATCCCAGATGTCTTCGTTGTTATAGAAGGCCTGGGGATTCGTCATGTGATAGACGCGGTAGATATCGGCCTGCACCCGGAACATCTCTTCCGGAAAGCGGGTGTGCGCACGCAGGGCCGCCGGCATCTTCGAGGCGTCTTCGAACAGGGCAGGGAAGAGATTGCGATACGCCCCGATGATGGGATCGGAAGGATCGAAGACGTAGAGGTGCGTTTCGCCGCTATACGCATCGACGGTGGCTTTCACCGAATTGCGGATGTAATTGATGCCTTCGTAAGCGCCGATCTCGCGCGAAGACGGATAGGCGTCGGAAAGCGAATAAGCGTCGGCGATCCACACCTCGCGGCCATCGGGTGTGATCACGAGATAGGGATCTTCATCCCAGCGGAGATAGGGCGCCAGAGTCTGCAGCCGTTCACGCACGCGGCGGTGGATCATCATGCGGGAGTGGTCCGTCAGATAGCTGGTGAGCAGGATGGTGGAATCGCCGTAGTGCAGCGCCGCCGCCGCGCGCATCAGGAATGAGGAAGCCGGAAATCCGCCTTTGCCGTCGTAGCGATTGAAGGCGTTGTCCGCGCCCTGCGGGTAGTTGAACTCCTGCTGCGCGGTATCCACGAAGACAGGCTCCTGCTGCATCTCGCCGTAGTAAAGCTCCGGCCGGGTCAGTTTCAGGCTCGGCGTCGAGATGGATGGCGGCATGTCTTTGATGAGATAAACCGGCTGACCCTGGGGCGTGATCTTCGCCACCTCCGCCATCACTGCGCCATAACCGTGCGTGAAGATGAGATGCGGATTGATCCAGCTCGATTGCGAGCCCGGCAACTGCGTGATATCGAGTTCGCGCGGCGAAAGCAGCACCTGGCGCTTCTGCCCGTCAATGACGTAGCGGTCCACGTCCGGTGGTTCGTGGAATGCGTAATAGGGCCGCAGGGCCTGCATCTGCGTGATGGTGTCGTGGAACGGTTTCCAGTCCCACAGCCGCACGTTATCGAGCAGGTCGCGATTTTTCGCGGTGTCGATCGACGCGTTCGGGTCGGTCCGCACTTCCACTTCGTGGATGTTCCGCGAGAGCCCGTAAGCTTCGCGCGTTGCCTCAATGTGCTTCTGGATGTAGGGACGCTCGAGCGAAATTTCGTTTGGCTTCACGTAGACCGAACTCGCGATCGGCGGCACGATCCACAGCAGCAGCAGCGGCACCCCGACCGCGACGGCGGCGGGCAGCCAGCGCTTCGCCGCCACGAGGACAGCGCCCACACAGAACGCCGCGATCGCGACCCAGTTGAGCGGAAGGACGAAGTGATCGTCCGTGTAATCGATGCCCGTCAGAAACCGGTGCTGGTTCCACACCATGGCGAAACGGTCGAGGTAATAGCGGACTGCGATCGCCAGCAGAAAGAAGGCTATCGCGCCGCGCAGAAATTTCGATTCGAGCCCGCCCTCGAGCTTGAGAAACGAAAGATCGGCCTGGCCCTGCTTCAGGTCGGGGATGGTGAATCGCAGTTGCCAGCCGCGCGCCACCAGCAGATAGACGGCGATCGCCAGAATCACCAGTGCGAAGACGTAGCCGCGCACATCGCTCCAGAACGGCAGATCAAAAAGATAGAACGACGCCGACCTTCCGAAGATCGGATCGTGATACATCCCGGTATCGGCGAGCGATCGGCTTCCCACGAAGCGCATGACGGTGGTGCTGTCGAGGCTTGCTTCCGCCATCAACGCCGAAAGCCCCAGCAGCGCGAGCATCGCCACCCGGGAGTACACCGGATAATCGCTCGTCCTGCCGCCGGCGAATCGCACCGCGCGCGCGTGTGTGATCAGCAGAACGATCCACGCGATGATGGCGCCCACCAGTTCCGGCATGGTGGACCACGCATACAAATCGAGCCAGGTATTCACCTGGCGCATTTCGTTCCACCACGAATAATCGATCAGCCTCGAAGCGCCCCAACCCGCTCCGATGAGGGCGATGAGAACCACCGCGCCCGCGACGATGAGCCCCGCGCGCCTGTGCCTGTCTCTGCCGCCCGTAATCACTCTCTCTTCCATACGACCGCTCCTGCCACAAGCGTGGCGACCGGGCCGCCCCGGAATTTCCGTCCGCTGAACGGAGAGTTACGGCTCTTCGAAAGCGAATGGCTGACGTCGAACGTCCACTCGGTCGTCAGATCGAAGACCGTCACGTCGCCGGGCGCTCCCGGCGCGAGGCGGCCGCGATTCATGCGCAGCACGTCGGCTGGACCCGTTGTGAACAGCTCCACCATCCGGCCTACGGTGATGTGGCCGGGATGCACGAGTTCCGAAAGCGTGAGCCCGATCGCCGTTTCGAGCCCCGTGATGCCGAAGGGGCAGCGCTCGAATTCCTGCATCTTTTCGTCGCCGGGATGCGGCGCATGGTCGGTCGCGATCGCGTCGATCGTGCCGTCCTTCAGGCCTTCGATCACCGCGTCCACATCTTCCTGGCGGCGCAGCGGCGGCTTCATCTTGTAATTGCTGTCGTACGTGCAGAGCTCGCGGTCCGTGATCGCGAAATGGTGCGGCGTGACTTCGGAGGTGACTTTGATCCCGCGGGTTTTCGCGAACGCCACCATCGCAGCGGAACGCTTCGTCGAAAGATGCGCCACGTGATAGGACGCGCCCGTCAGCTCGGCGAGCAGCAGGTCCCGCGCCACCATCACATCTTCGGATGCCGACGGAATTCCGCGCAGCCCGAGCCGCACTGATTCCGGCCCTTCATGCATGTCGCCGCCGGAGCTGAGGTTCAGATCTTCGCAATGATCGATGACCGGGATGTTCAGCGTCCGTGCCAGTTCCATGGCGCGCCGCATCACCCGCGCGTTCATCACGGGGCGGCCATCGTCGGAAATCGCCACGATGCCGGCTTCATGCATGGACCCGATCGCCGCGAGTTCCTCGCCTTTGCTGCCCTTCGTGATCGCGCCGATGGGGAACACGTTGACCGGCGCCACTTCACGCGCGCGCTGCACGATGTAGCTCGTGACCATCGCGCTGTCATTCACCGGCTGCGTGTTCGGCATGCAGCAGATCGTGGTGAATCCGCCGGCGGCCGCGGCTTTCGACCCCGTTTCGATCGTCTCGGCGTGCTCGATGCCGGGTTCGCGCAGATGCACGTGCATATCGATGAACCCGGGCGCCACAATCGCTCCCTTCGCATCGAACACGAGCACGCCATCTGCCTTCAGGCCCTGACCGATTTTCTTTATCTTGCCGTCGCGGATCAGCACATCCGCCGCGCCGTCGAACTTCGACGCCGGATCGACCACGCGCCCGCCCTGAATCAACAGCGACTTCATGCGAATATCCGCTCCAGCACCGCCATCCTCACTGCCACTCCGTTTTCCACCTGATTGAGAATCGCCGAACGCTGGCTGTCCGCCACGTCCGAGCTGAGCTCGCGCCCGCGATTAATCGGCCCTGGATGCATCACGATTGCTTCCGGCTTCGCCAGCGCCAGATGCTCCAGCTGCAGTCCGAAGAACCGGAAGTATTCGCCGGCGGCCATCGGCGCTTCGTGCTGCCGTTCCAGTTGCACGCGCAGCATCATGATCACGTCCACATCGCGAATCGCTTCCTTCATGTCGTACGCGATGCGCACACCCGGCGCGAGCGATGCCAGTTCCAGCGGTACAAGCGATGGCGGCCCGCAGAGCACGATATCGGCGCCGAATTTCGAAAGCAGGTGAATGTCGGAACGCGCGACGCGGCTGTGGGCGATATCGCCGATGATCGCCACCCGCAGGTTTTCGAGCGATTTGCGGCGGTCGAGGATCGTGAGCGCGTCGAGCAGCCCCTGCGTGGGATGCTCATGCGTGCCGTCGCCCGCGTTGACAATGGGAATCTTCAGATGCCGCGCGAGAAAATGCGGTGCGCCGGAAGCCGCGTGCCGCATGACCACGGCATTCGGTCGCATCGCGACCAGCGTGTTCAGTGTATCGACAAGCGATTCGCCTTTGGATACGCTCGATCCCTGCGCCGCGATCGAAATCGTTTCCGCGCCGAGGCGGCGGGCCGCGATCTCGAAGCTGACGCGCGTGCGGGTCGACGCTTCGAAGAACAGATTGACGATGGTTTTTCCACGCAGCGTTTCGAAACGCCGGTAGCTCTCATTCGGCGGGGGCTGAAATGAGCGGGCCCTTTCGAGAATCGCCTCAATTTCTGTGCGGTCCAGACTCTCCAGGTCGAGCAATCCCGCGGAACGAGGCGATGACGAAGGTTGTGATGGCATTTGTCGGATATCGTTTGTCAGGCGGCCTCAGGAGCGCACTCGCACAGCAGTACTTTCTCTGTGCTGTCGATTTCCTGGAACTTCACTTCTATGATCTCAGCGTCACTTGTCTGAACCGTGCGGCCCACGTATTGCGCTTCGATCGGCAGTTCGCGATGGCCGCGATCGATCAGCACCAGCAGTTGCACAATCGCCGGACGCCCGTGATCGAACAACGCATCGAGCGCCGCCCGCACCGTGCGTCCCGTGTAGAGGACGTCATCCATGAGGATGATCTGGAGCCCTTCGACCGAGAAATCGATCTGTTTGTCGTTGAGCTGCGGTTTGAAGCCGATGGTGGTCAGGTCGTCGCGATAAAGATTGATGTCGAGGATGCCGACCGGAATTTTTCGCTTCTCGAGCGCTTCAATTTTGGATGCCAGGCGCTCCGCAAGCGGAACTCCGCGGCGGCGGATGCCGATGAAGGCCAGCTTTTGGAGATCTTTCGTCTTTTCCAGGATTTCGTGTGCCAGTCGAACCAGCGTCCGGTCGATCTCAGATGCGCTCATGAGCTGCGACTTCACCTGGGTAAGTGCCATCGAAGGGATTGTAGCGCATCACTCTGAAAGGCCTGGGGCAACGGCGCTCTTCCCGATTTGCCTCAGCACTTCGTAACTGTGCTCTCGTGGGGCCCCGGGTAGGTAGCGGATTTCAAACCGCCTACCGTCCGGGTATTCGATGAGATCGAGGCCGGTTACCGAATCACGATAGAAAACCGGTACTCCAGCGGCAAGGGTTTCGTGCCTCGCGCGCGCTCCGGCAGCCGCCACATCCGCGTCGAAAGTATCGCCGAAAATCTCCGCTTGCGGCATAAAAGGTGCGGCTTTGTTCTACTCCCGCCCCGCCTTCGCCCAACTCCCAAATGGCAGCCGCAATTCGAGCACGCGCTCACGCTCTCGCTCCTCCGTCAGACTCCGCAAGCGTCCGCGAAGCAGGTCCGCGAGCGAGACCATTCCGGCCAGTTCTCCCGTCTCCCGCTCTACCACTGGCATTCGCGTCAATCCCGTGTCCGCCATCCGGACCACCACCGCGCGCAG
>CAZPZE010000588.1:0-4421 GCA_964590625.1 uncultured Solibacteraceae bacterium | reverse complement strand
TTCGCGGGCGACGTGGACGCGGCGCAGCGGATCGAATCGGGGGATTTTCTCGTCTCGTGAATTTCTCTTCGCGGCTGCCGCGGCAGATGGAACCGAATGCGCTCACGCTTCTGCTGGAGGCGAAGAGGCGTGCGGGCGAGGCGGTGCTCGATCTGACAGAATCGAATCCGACGCGGGCGGGGATTGAGTATCCGGCGGGATTTCTTGCAGCGCTCGCGGATCCGCTGGCCGCGGTTTATGAGCCGGAGCCGTTCGGATTGCCGGCGGCGCGTGAGCTGATTGCGGCGGAATATGACGCGGGCGGCGTGGAGAATGTCGCGATGACGGCCAGTACGAGCGAGGCCTATTCGTGGCTGTTCAAGCTGCTGTGCGATCCCGGCGATGAGATTTTGATTCCGCGGCCGTCGTATCCGCTGTTCGATTATCTGGCGGCGCTGGAATCGATTTCGGTGCGGCACTACGGGCTGTTTTATGACCATGGGGCGTGGTGCATCGATTTCCACACGATCGAACGCGCGCTGCAGGAGAGGACGCGGGCGGTGGTGGTGGTGAATCCGAATAATCCGACGGGGCATTTCATTGCGCGGCATGAGCTGCGGGAATTGAGGGCGATGTGCGCGGACCGCGGGATCGCGCTGATTTCGGACGAGGTGTTTCGGGATTATGCCATTGCGCCGCGGGCGGAGAGTGCGACGACGCTGGGAGGATCAGACAGCGCGCTCACGTTCACGCTGCATGGGCTGTCGAAGGCGGTGGGACTGCCGCAGATGAAGCTGGCGTGGATGGTGGTGAGCGGGGAGTGCGCGGTGGTGAATGCGGCGATGCCGCGGCTCGAGATGATCGCGGATACGTATCTTTCGGCCGCGACACCGGTGCAGTGTGCGTTGCCTTCGCTGCTGGAGTTGCGGCGTCCGATTCAGACGCAGATTGTGGGGCGGCTGAAGGAGAATCTGCAGTATTTGAGATCGTCTGGTTTGCGGGTGCTGGAGGTGGAGGCGGGGTGGTACGCGACGGTCACGAGCGGGCGCGGGGATGATTTTGCGGAGGAATTGTTAAGGACGCGGAATGTGCTGGTGCAGCCTGGGTACTTTTATGATTTTGAGGATTCGGGATCACTGGTATTGAGTTTGCTGACGCGGCCTGAGGTGTTTCGAGAGGGCGTTACCCGGTTACGATCTGAACTCGAGTGAAGCCTTCGGCTTTGGTTGGGCGGGTGAGTCTGGCGGCCATGCGGTCGATGGCTTCGGGTGGGACGACGCGGGGGCGGCCGGCGTTGCGGCTCTTGCAGATTTCCGCGGAGACATCGAAGTAGAGGGCTTCGATTTCGCAGCGGTAGCGGCGGGCGATTTTGATGTATGGGCGGCGTTCTCTGACTGTCAGGCTTGTTGCGTCGATGCAGGTAGTGGGGCGCCCGAGTTCCAGACGCTGACGGAGAAGGAAGCGGACGGTGCGAAAGACGCGGCGGTGGATCGTCTGGTCGGTCGGATCGTCGGCCAGTTGCAGGCGGATGGCGTCGCTCGAGATGGCGTTGACACCGAGACGCTCGAAGTAAGTCGACTTGCCGGAACCGGGGAGGCCGACGGCGAGCACGATCTTACACGGCGGCATAGTGCCCGGTGGCGAGCAGGCGGTCGGCGATACGGCGGCGGATCGAGATGGAATCGATGGGCTCGAATTTTGCGAAGCGGCGGAGGACCGTCATCTTCGCGCGGAGCGCATCGCCTTCGCCGCAGGCTGCCAGCACGGGGCGGGCGAAGCCTTCGATGCGGGTCATGCAATCGCGGATCAGGACGGCGGCCATGTCTTTCCCGGCGGATGTTTTCTCCGCGCGCAACAGGGCGGACTCCATCGCGAAAGTTTCCATGATGACGTCGGCGATGCCGGAGAGCACTTCCTGCTGGTCTTCCATGGCGGCGCCGAATTTTTCGAAAGCGCTGCCGAGCAGGAGAAGGGCGATCTTCTTCGCGTTGCGGACGAGGCGGTGTTCTTCGGGCGTGGTGTCGGTGGTGAGCGAGGGGCCGGCGAGGATTTCGTCAGTCAGCGCTTTGGCGGCTTTCACGAGACCGAGGCGGCCCTGCTGGGCGCGCTTGAGCAGCATGCCGGTCACGAGCAGACGGTTGATTTCGTTGGTGCCTTCGAAGATGCGGTTGATGCGGGAATCGCGATAGGCTTTTTCGACGGCGTAGTCCTGATGGTAGCCGTAGCCGCCATGGATTTGCACCCCTTCGTCGACGACGTAATCGAGCATCTCCGAGCCGTATACTTTGACGATGGAGCACTCGGCGGCGAATTCTTCGATCGCTTTCATCATGCGGCGCGCGGCGTCGGGCTCGCTCCAGGAGAAGCCTTCGAGGTGTTCGGAGATCAGGCCTTCCACGCGGAAGGAGACGGATTCGGCGGCGTAGATGCGAATCGCCATTTCGGCCAGTTTGTGGCGGATGACACCGAAGCTGGCGATTTCGTGTCCGAATGCCTTGCGCTGTTTGGCGTAGGCGAGCGAGATGGCGAGAACGTTTTTCGCGGCCCCGACGGCGAAGGGGCCGAGCTTGAGGCGGCCGATATTCAGGATGTTGAAGGCGATGATGTGGCCGCGGCCGGGCTCGCCGAGAAGATTTTCGACCGGGACTTTGACGTTATCGAAGAAGACGGCGGTAGTGGAGCTGCCCTTGATCCCCATCTTCTTTTCTTCAGCGCCGCTCTTCACGCCGAATGAGCGCTCGACGAGGAACGCGGAGAATTGTTCGCCGCCGATTTTCGCGAAGACGGTGAAGAAGTCCGCGTGGCCGCCGTTAGTGATCCACATCTTCTGGCCGTTGAGAATGTAGTGCTGGCCATCGGGCGAGAGATCGGCACGGGTTTTGATCGCCATAGCGTCAGAACCGGTCTGTGGTTCGGTGAGGCAGTAGGCGCCGACGAATTCGCAGGAAGAGAGCTTCGGCAGATAGCGCTGCTTTTGTTCTTCGGTGCCGAACAGCAGGAGCGGCAGAGTGCCGATGCCGGCGTGTGCGCCGTGCCATGCGGCGAAGGAGCCATCACCGGCGATCTGCTCGGCGACCACCATGACGGAGGTCATGTCCATTTCCATGCCGCCGTATTTTTCGGGCGTAAGGATCGCTTCAAGGCCGAGCGATGCGGCTTTGCGCAGCGTAGCGACGGCGAGGTCGAAATCGCCGTGCAGGACGGCTTCGACGTTGGGGGCGACTTCGCGGTCGAAAAACTCGCGCGCGGTGCGTGCGATCGCTTTGTGCTCTTCGGTGAGATCGGCGGGCGTGAATACGCTGCTCGCCGGGTGTTCTTCAATCAGAAAGGACCCGCCGGATTTTGCCATAACCTCTCTAGAGTAATTCGAAAATGCCCGCGGCGCCCTGACCGCCTCCGACGCACATCGTCACCATGCCGTAGCGCAGGTCGCGGCGCTGCATTTCTCGAAGCAGAGTGGCGGTCAGTTTCGCGCCGGTGCAGCCGAGCGGATGACCGAGGGCGAGCGCGCCGCCGTTGACGTTGACGATATCGGGATTGAGGCCAGCGGTTTTGATGACGGCGAGCGCCTGGGCCGCGAAAGCTTCGTTGAGCTCGATGAGGCCGATGTGATCGAGCTTCAGGCGCGCCATGGCGAGGGCTTTCGGGATGGCGACGACGGGACCGATCCCCATGATTTCGGGCGGCACGCCGGCGGTGGCGAAGCTGACGAAGCGCGCGATGGGCTTGAGGCCGAGTTCCGCGGCTTTGGTGTCCGACATGACGAGGGCGGCGGCGGCACCGTCGCTGGTTTGCGAGGAATTGCCCGCGGTCACGGTGCCGTTGGTCTGGAAGACGGGCTTGAGTTTGGCAAGAGCTTCGAGGGTGGTATCGGCGCGCGGACCCTCGTCCTTGTCGAAGATGGTTTCGGTGTGTTCGGGCTTGCCGGTGCCGTTGAGGACGGTGGACTCGACCTTCACGGGGACGATTTCGGCGTCGAACTTGCCTTCGGCCTGAGCTCGGAGGGCGTTGTGGTGGCTCATGAGCGAGAAGACGTCGGCCTGCTCGCGAGTGATGTTGTAGCGCTGGCGAACGTTTTCGGCGGTGAGGCCCATGTTGATGTAGACCTCGGGGCGATGCTCTGTGAACCAGGGGTTGGGCGCCGGGTTGTTGCCGGCGAAGGGGATGAGGCTCATCGACTCGCTGCCGCCGGCGAGGAGGATGTGGGCGGCGCCGGCGCGGATCTGGTTCGCGGCGAGGGCGATGGCCTGCAGGCCGGAACTGCAGAAGCGGTTGACGGTGATGCCGGGGACGGAGTCCGGGAGCCCGGCGCGCAGGGCGGCGATGCGGGCCATGTTCGAGCCGGATTCCGCTTCGGGCATGGCGCAGCCGAGGATGACGTCTTCGACATCGGCGGGCTGCACCTGCGGGTATTTTTCGAGGAGGGCTTTGAAGACGACGGC
>CAZPZE010000587.1:0-3787 GCA_964590625.1 uncultured Solibacteraceae bacterium | reverse complement strand
TCTTCCGCATGACCGTGACGAAACAGATAGAGTTCCATGGATTATCGAGAGCGCGGGTCGTATCATAACCATCGTATGGCTCGCTATGCCGCCGTCGACATTGGGAGCAATTCAGTCAGACTCGAAGTTGCCGAAGTGATCGCGGGAAACGCGCCGCGTATTCTCGCATCCGAGCGCCAGGTGACGCGCCTCGGCACGAACGTCTTCCGCGAAGGACGCATCGGCACGGACGCGCTCGAAAACCTCTGCGGCATGCTTGCCGGGATGGCGCTCATCTGGAAGCGTCATGATGTGCTCAGCATTCGCGCCGTCGCCACCGCGGCAGTGCGGGACGCGCGCAATCAGGCGGAGTTTCTCTCGCGCACCTCGGCGGCGCTCGGCACCGACATCGAAATCATCTCCGGCCAGGAAGAAGCGCGCCTCATCCATCTGGGCGTCGCGAGCCGCTGGCCGCATGAGAACGAGCGGTTTCTCATCATCGATATCGGCGGCGGCAGCGCGGAATTCATCCTGAGTGAGGGCGACCGTGTGCGCGCGGCGTTTTCGAAGCCGCTGGGTGCGATCCGGCTGCAGGAATTGTTCATGAAGAACGATCCGCCCACGCCCGCCGACGTGCATCGGCTGGAACAGTACATCACGGAACGCATGGCGCCGGCGGTGCAGGAGATCGGGCGACGGCGGATCGATCGCGTCGTCGCGACATCCTCCACCGCGGCGGCCGTCGTGAGCGCGGTGAGCCGCATTCCGCGCGCGCGCCGCGATGAGGCGGATCGGCGGCGTGCTTCCGCGGCGCAATTAAGGGCGTTCTACAAAGAGATCGTCGGGCTCGATGTCAAGCGGCGGCAGAAGATTGTGGGGATCGGGCCGCGGCGCGCGGAAATCATCATCCCCGGCGCGGCCGTACTGATGCATTCGCTCGAAGCGTTTCGCATGCCGTCGCTGTTTTATTCGGTGGCGGGCGTGCGGGACGGCATCATCGCGGACCTGGCGGCGCGCGGCGCGGGCCGCGAGATCAGCCGGCTCACCGCCGAGCAGCGCACCATGGTGGAAGGGATGGCGGAGCGCTATAGCGTTTCGCTGCGGCATGCGCAGCGCGTGGCGCGGCTGGCGAACGATCTGTTCCATGACCTGCAGACGCTGCATCGTCTGGCCCCGCCGTTCGGCAGCCTCCTCGAAGCGAGCGCTTATCTGCACGATGTGGGTCACTTCGTCAGCGATACGCGCCATCACAAGCATTCTTACTATCTGGTTTCGAATTCGGACATGCCCGGATTCAACCTCATCGAGCGCGGACTGATCGCGAACCTGTGCCGTTACCACCGCAAGAACATGCCGGCTCCGGAACACGACAATTTCCAGTTGCTGACGCCGGAAGATCAGCGCGCCGTGACACTCCTCACGCCGCTGCTGCGGCTGGCGGACAGTCTCGATCGCAGTAACGCCCAGAGGGTTCGCTCGGTGGAGTGCCTGGTGAGCGAGCGCGAGATCGAAGTGAATCTGCATGCGGCGGATTCGGCCGGCATCGAACTGGAGATCTGGGCCGCGAACCGGCTCGATCCGCTGTTCCGGCAGATTTACGGGCGCAAGCTCACCATTCATCGCGCGGGCTAGCGCGCTTTTGTCAGGCGGAGAATCTCGAATATCGCTCGGCCTTCGTCATCGTGGACGACGCGAAGCGTCTCTTCCGCATAACCGAGTCTGGCCGCTGTGGCGCGAAGGTCATTATTGACCCCGGCGAAGATCTGGTTGTTGTCCGTGTGCTGGATGAGGATCGCGTTCGGCTGCGTGATGATGGCGGCTACGCGTTCGGGGGTTTCACCGGTGATCGGGATGAGATGGAGTTGGCCCGCATAATACATGCGAAGTCCATTGATGTATCCCCAGTCGACGGTGACGATGGGATCATCGCGATAATGTGAGATCGCGCCGGCGAGGCGTTCGTCAGCGTCCGTCCACGCGGGAGGCGAGCCGTTGCGGATGAGCGCGGCCAGGTACGTGGCCGTGTTCAGGAGATTCGCGATGGTGAACCACGCGACTAGCGCGGCAATCGCCCACGCGGCGGGTCTGGGCACGTGGGCCGATGCGCCGGCAAGCGCGATTCCGATAAACGCACAGGCAAACGGCCACATCAGAATCACGTGATGGGCGCTGCCGCCTGTGCCGGTATTGACCGCCATCTGCAGCCAGATGGCCGCGGAGGCAATCGCGAGGAAGGTGAGGATTCGGCCTTCGAGACGGCGGATCAGGAAGATCCACGCGATCACCGCGAGAGCGAGCGCGAATAGGTATGGGCGCGTGGGATGAGAACCCAGTGCGTCGATGAGCGCGGGTGGCGAGCGATGGATCGGGCCAGGCGTGCCCGCTGCAATGACGCCGAAAAGAGTATGACCCTCGAAGACCGACCGCAACACGCCGAAATTTCTCGGCAGCGAGGCGAGCGAAACATGCGCGTTTGAAGTCGCGGTCTCGCCACGGTGAGCGATGTTGTACCAGACGAGCGGCAGGGCGGCAGGAAGCAATGCGAGGGTCGCGATCGCGGCCGCTTTCAGACTCAGAAGGCGGCGAATCTCACAGGGGTAGACGCAAACCGCCGCGACCGTCAGGGCGATCAGCGGCCAGATCATCAGCGCTTTATCCCAGAGCCCGAGCCCCCAGAGAAAAAACGCAAGCGCAAGCCAGCGTTGGTCGCCGTGCTCCCGCCACACTTGCAGGGCGAGCAACCCGCCGACAAGAAGAACATGCTGGATCGCGACCGGTCCCCAGTCGAATGTATTGGTCAGGATAAAGATCGAATCCGTTGCCAGCAGCGCCACCGTGAATGCGGCAGCGCGCGGGCCGGCGATGCGACGGATCCATTCCCAGGTCAGCCAGACGGTTACGATTCCGAGGATCACCATCGGGAGCCGCACAGACCACCGCGAGGGCGCGGCGAGCGAAAGGATGGGGAGATAGATCCAGGTCTTGAGCGCACCGTAGTAGCTGACGTCCATCAGAGGAATCGTGTATCCGAACAGGTGTGCACTGAAGCTCGCCGTGCCGTTCGCATACATCGGATAGGTGAAAGCGACTTCGTCGTGCTGCAATCCGGGCCAGGGCAGCAGTGCCAGGCTGAGCAGGGCGAACACCGCCGCTGCGAGCGCAGGTGGAAGCCATCGGTGCCAGCACGCGTTCATGGCTGGCGAAGCGTGAAGCCGGCGGCGGCGTAGTCCGGACCCGGCGCGAAGCGCGTGAGGCTCAGGCCGTGCTCGGCGGCGCGATCGGCGATGATGCTCTCGAGCCTGCCGTTATACAGATCGAGCGGGCGGCTGCCCGGCTGCATCATAAAAACCGTGAGTTCGCCGGCGCGCGAATTTCGCAGACAAGACGCGAAGCTCGCGTACGATGCGGGATCGGCGAGATCCACCACGATCCGCGATTTGTCGTAGAAGAGGCGAATGCCGTCCGGCGTGCGGTATTCGTCGATGTTGGCGGCATCCGGAATGTGGCGGATGAAGGTGCGCGGCTCCGTGCTCGTGTGGATGAAATAGCTGATGGCGCCCCAGTGATCGACGTAAACGGCGGTCGCGTTCGGGAACGCGGCCCGCCAGTCACGGTATTGCTCGGTCTGGAGAACAACACCGGGATAGAGGATCAGACTGCTGCGCTGTGCCGCGAATCCGGCAACGCTGGCCATGAGGGCGAGAGCCGGAATCGCGTATCGCGCCGGACGGGTGGCGGCCAGCACATCGAGGATGGCGAACGCAGCGAGCAGCAGGAACGGTCCCGCAATGTATTGATGGCGCAGTTC
>CAZPZE010000586.1:0-3304 GCA_964590625.1 uncultured Solibacteraceae bacterium | reverse complement strand
CGTATAGAGAAGGCCGGAGTGCGACGCCAGCGTGAACGTGCCGGATTTCGGCGTTACGCTCAGCCATCCCTGACCCTCGTTCGTGTTCAGATTGGTCGAATATGTCGGGGCGCCTTCGGTGAAGGACTGGTACGTCAGCGTAACGGTTGCTGTGCCCGGCGCGCCGCCAGTCGCCGCAGTTATGCTGACTGCGTTCTGATCGATCGTCACCGGGCTACCGCCGCCCGCCCCGCCACCTCCACCACCGCCGCCACCCTGGTTACCCCCGCTGGTCTGAGCGGGATTGATCGTGAAGGACTGGGTGACGTCTGTCGCGGCCGCAAACCCCGCGTTGCCGGCCTGCGACGCCTTGACTGTGCAGGTGCCGGCTGCAACCGGCGTCACCGACGATCCGCTTACGGTACAGGTGCTCGTGGTGAGAGAAATGAAGGTCACCGCCAGACTCGAAGTCGCCGTTGCGTGCAGAGTGATCGCAGACGCCGGAAGCGTGACCGCGCTCAGCGCGTTGAAAGTGATGGACTGGACGGTCTTCCCGATAGTGATCGACTGGGTCACATCGGCAGCCGCCTGATAATTCGCATTTCCAGCCTGCGACGCTTTGATCGTGCAGGTGCCGGTCGTTAAGGCCGTGAGCGTAATGTTGCTGACCGTGCAAACGCTGGTCGTCGAGGAGGTGAGCGTCACCGGCAGCCCCGAAGACGCCGTCGCCGAGAGAATCGCGATGGGGAACCCGAGCGACACGGAGGGCGTGTCAAATGAAATCGTTTGCGTCCCCTGACTGATGTTGAAGCTTTGCGTCACCGAAGTGGCCGGCGCATAAACCAGAT
This sequence comes from uncultured Solibacteraceae bacterium, assembly GCA_964590625.1. Lineage (GTDB taxonomy): Bacteria > Acidobacteriota > Terriglobia > Bryobacterales > Bryobacteraceae > BOG-234. The sequence continues at coordinate 2,477 of CAZPZE010000586.1, read as the reverse complement.
TTCCCGCCTGCGAGGCGGTAATCGAACAGCTGCCAATGCCGACGAGCACCGCTGTTCTCCCCACCACACTACAGGTGGAAGGCGTATTGGATGTCAGAGTTGCCGTGAGGCCGGAGTCCGACGTCGCCAGGAGCGCAACGGAGCCGACGTTGAATGGAACGTCGGCCGGTTTCAGGAACGTGATCGTCTGCTGCACACTGCCGCACTGCGCAAAGGTGCTTCCGTTGACCGTCACTGTGCTGGCGCCGCTGACAAATGCCGGCGTGGATGTGCCGCCGATCGGCGCGAGGCTGACGGTTGCCGTAATCGCGGGCGAAGCCGGGATAGAATTACCCGCCGCGGTCAGATAGACAGGCAGACTGTAGGTCTCGATCGAAGTGGGGTCGGTTGAAGTTTCTTCGTAGATGACGGTCCCACTGCCCGACGTGATTGCCACGGCGGCAGCATTCGCGGGAGCGTCGGGAGCCGAGGACGCGGCAACGGCGGAGAATGCGCCTGTTTCCGATGAGGTCAGAGTCATCACAGCGCCGTTGGCGTTGATCGTCAGCGGAACATACACGTTCACACCCGCCGGGATGTTGCCGAATACGACCTTGACGCGGGTACCGAAAGCGGCGGTATTCGAGGCCTGCCCCACGGTGACGCCATAGCCGGTTTCCCAGCCGCTCAGCAGCGTGGTACCGAAAGCCGCAGCGCCATTCGAAGTGGCGTCGCCCTGAACCTTGAATGCATTCCGGAAGCCTTCGCTGAACTGCACATTGAAATTGGGCAGATCCGCGGTGGTCGCGGCGCAGATCGGATTGATGGTGACGCCGGTCGCCGAAACAGCGCCGAGTCCGCTCACCGCATACGCGATGGTGGTGGGGGCAAGCGTGGCAGTAAGCACCCTGTTCGGGGTAGTGCCGACAGATACCGTCGCCTGGACAGGAACCGGCGTGGCGCCACCGCCCAGCCCCGTTGCGTCCACGCGGAGATTGGTAATCGTGATCTGGAAATTACCGGTCGCCGAAAGAATCGGGATGCCGGTGAAGGTCACGGTGTTACCGGCAACGACGCCATGCACCGAACCCGCCGCGTAGGAGTTGGCCCCGGCATTCACACCGGCCGTCGCCTCGCTGATCGCTGTACCTCCGCTGCCCACCGTCAGACTTCCGATATTCAGAGAGTTCGCCAGGGTGACGGTCAGGTCCATCGTTCCGGCGCCGCCGCCGTAAGTGCAATTGACGATCAGGTCACCGACCCGTTCCGATGTCCCTTCAGCTCGAATGAACGCGGCGTTCGGAGCTGCCGCGCTGCACTTCGTGTTGTCGTAAACCTGAAAACTTTGTGGAAGCGATGGAGCAATCGCATAGCTGGCGTCGCCCGCCTGATCGGCGACTACCGTGCACGTGCCCGGCCCGACAATCGTCACAATATTGCCGCTTACCGTGCAAACGGACTGCGTGGCGCTGGAGAACGTGACTGGCAGGCCGGAGCTCGCCGTCGCGCCCACGGTGATTGGCGCGTTGTCATAGAAGACGTTCGGAAGCGAACCGAATGCGATGGTCTGCGCCTGGAGCGTAACGGTGAAGCTGACTGTCACGTTGGGAGCGGCCGCATACTGCGCGTTGCCCGGTTGCGTCGCGATGATTGTGCAGGTTCCGAGCGCAAGCACCGTCAACGTGGATCCGGAGACGGTGCAGATGGATTGAGTGGTCGAAGCGAAAGTTACCGGCAGGCCGGAAGTCGCCGTGGCGCTGAGCGCGAATGGAGCCGACTTCACGCCATAATTTCCAGGCGAAGGGAAGTTGATCGTCTGTGACTGGGCGCCCGTCGTCCCCGTGAGGATGTGGAGCAAACCGCCGCTCATGCCGACGAGGAGATCCTGAGCGCCATCGCCGTTCAGATCGGCGATTGCGAGGAATGTTGCGGTTCCCGCACCCAGTCCGGTTGGACTGCTGTTGCGGGCCGTGAAAGTGCCGTCACCGAGGTTATCGCCGAGGTATACGGAGACATTGGAGGTGCCGGCGTTGGCGACCGCGAAATCCGTGAATCCATCCCCGTTGAAATCGCCCATGACGACGCTTTCCGAGGAGGGTGAACCCAGGGGAGCGCGAACCGTATAAGTGGTTGGCGGACTCATCCCACCGGAACCGTCGCCTGCATACCTCACGACGGTACCGGCCTTCGTCGCGACCAGAATGTCCGGCTTGATGTCACCGTTGCGATTAAGGTTCCCAGTGGCGAGACTGACCGGGCTGCCCGGCACGATCGTCGCCGGCAACTTCGGCGTGAAATTTCCCGCACCGTTGCCGAGTCGTACGAGCTGCTCATTGCTCTGCGAGTTAACAACAGCAATATCGTGTTTACCGTCGCGATCGAAATCTGTCACCACGACGGATATCGGGTCGGCGCCGACGCCGATCGTCCCGGTCAGGGTGAAGCCGCCTGCCCCGTTGCCGGTCAAAATACTCAGACTGCCGGGATCGACCGAATTC
>CAZPZE010000585.1:0-2221 GCA_964590625.1 uncultured Solibacteraceae bacterium | reverse complement strand
GCCTGCAAGCGTTTGCAGAGCCGGCCGACCGGTGTCTTGTGGATTCTCAGGAGGTTCGATGAAAAATACGATTTTGATTTTGACCTTCGCTTTTCTGCCGATCATCGCGGGCATCCCCGCAATTGCCCAGCCGCCGCAGGGAGGAAGGGGCGGCCGTGGTGCGGCGCCGCCGGGCGTCAATGCGGTTTACTATGAATCACCGCTCACCGCGCACGAATGGCTCAGCTGGCGGCGTGATCTTCACGAATTCGCGCCGTTGCTGTTTCAGGGGAAATAGCGGGAGGCGAAAGGGCGAGTAGAGACGGCGAGCAGGCAGCAGAGATGCATCAGAACCATGATGGGCGGCTCGCGGACGGGAATGTTTTGAAAACTTCACGAAAACTGGTATGTTTTTTTGGGCTCGCCGTGTTGAGCCCGGCGCAGCGGGCGACGGACCATCCGGCGGTGATGCCCCGGCAAGTCGTCGAACGTCATATCAAAGGCATGCAGGCGGGAAATGCGGATAAGGCGGTAGAGCCCTACGCGGACGACGCCGTCGTTATGACGCCGCCCGGTTCGTTCCCTCCAGCCGAGGGTTATCGCGCGATGGGGGAGCGGCGTGCGATCAAGGTGTTACTGAATCCGTAGTTGGGAGGAAACGGTGGGAAGCAAATGCAGTCTCCGGGTGCCGGCCAAAGCGACGCCTGAGACGCGTCTATGAAGAGGACAGCGCTCGTCACGGGCGCCAATCGCGGTATTGGCTTTGCGATCGCTCGGCAGCTTGCTGAGTCTGGAAATTCTGTCTTGCTCGGATCGCGCGATCTGCGTGCCGGCGAGGATGCCGCTCAGTCTCTTCGCAGCGAGGGCCTCGACATTCAATCCGTCCATATGGACCTGACTGATCCGGCAGCGGTGGATGCGGCGCTCGGGGGCATCGAGAAGTCTGGCGTCAGGATCGACATATTGGTGAACAATGGGGGAGTGCTGCATGAAAAGCCAATCCTCGAATTGACGGAAGCAGAGATAGGTGAATCTATCGCCGTGCACCTGTCGAGTCCGCTGCGGCTCATCCGGGCGCTGGCGCCGAACATGACCGCGCGCGGATATGGCAGAATCGTCAACGTTTCATCCGGCTGGGGTTCGTTCGCTGAAGGGATAGGCGGACCGGGTCTCTACGGCGTGACAAAGGCTGCGCTGAATGCGCTCACGGTGCGTTTTGCGAAGGAACTCCCGTCGTCGGTTAAGGTGAATGCGATGTGTCCGGGCTGGGTGCGGACTCGCATGGGCGGACAAGCCGCCACGTTGACTCCTGAAGAGGGCGCCGATACTGCCGTGTGGCTTGCCACGCTGCCGGAGGACGGTCCGACCGGCGGCTTTTTCAGAAACCGAAAACCGATTCGCTGGTGAACTCACGGGTGATCCGTTCGACGGCAGATGAGGAGACGACATGACATGGCCAACCGATGAGCTGAAGAAAATTGCCGAAACCGATGATCTGCACATTGCGCCGCTCCGCGACGACGGCAAGACGTACGGGACGTCTACGTGGATCTGGTCGGTTGCTGCCGGTGACGCTCTCTATGTGCGTCCGTACAACGGGAAAAAGTCCAGCTGGTATGGGGCCCGCGTTGCGGCAGAGAGCGGGCCGCATCATCGCAGCCGGCATGACCAGGGAAGTTGAATTCGAGCCGGTGAGCGGCGCAATCAATGACAGCATTGATGACGCGTATCGGTTCATGTATGGAGGCAGTCCATACCTGAAGGCGATGATCGGCGCCGAGCCGCGGGCCGCGACAGTTAGAATCGTGCCCCGAAATGCGGACAGGATGAAGTGAGCAGCCTGACGATGCAGCGCGCGTCCGTCAAAGCGTTTGGCGGCCCGGAACAGCCTGCCATCGAAGAGATGAAGGAGGCTCTGGTGCGACCGCTGCACGCCACTGAAACTCAGAAGATTCGTCGACATAGGCAAAAAGCGCTCCCCCAGCTACCCGCGCGCACTTCGGAACCAGTTGCGCTGGATCGATGGCCGGCCGGGAACGATGTTGTACCGTAAGTAACCGCAGTCCCGCGCGCCATCGAAGGGCGTGAGACACGGGTAAGCTCTACGTGACTGCCTGTGGGAGACAGTCACAATAGATCAATCGCCCGACGACTTCCAAATACTCACACTACTCTCCGGATCTATGCATCAGGTAGATTGCGGTTGAGATGATCTTTTTCTCTGCGCAGCCGGGCTGGAGTC
>CAZPZE010000584.1:0-4137 GCA_964590625.1 uncultured Solibacteraceae bacterium | reverse complement strand
CCGAAGATGTTCGGCCGGTACATGAGCGAGCCGCTCGGCAAGCTGCATTTCTGGATCACGATCGTCGGGGTGTACGCGATTTTCATTCCGATGCACTTCCTCGGGATGGCGGGCGCTCCGCGGCGCTATGCGCAGTTCACGGAGTTTCAGTATCTGGCGAAGCTGCAGCCGCTCGCGACCCACATCTCCTGGGCAGCTTTCGTTACAGGCGCCGCGCAGCTGATCCTGCTCTTCAATATTTTCTGGAGCATGAAATTCGGTAAGAAGGCGCCGGCGAATCCGTGGCAGGCGACAACGCTCGAATGGACAATCCCCTCCCCTCCGCCGCACGATAATTTCGGCGAGACGGAGCCCGTGGTTTATCGCGGACCTTACGAGTTCAGCGTCCCCGGCGCGCCCGAGGATTTCACGCTGCAGACTGAGCCCACCACCGGAGGCGCCGACTAGCCATGGCATCCACCATTGCAGCGCCACCGCGAATCACGCTGCCCCCCAATGGCAGCGGCGGCCATCGTGATCCCGCGCCGCACAGCGCCAATCGCACCGGCCTGATCCTCACGCTGGCTGCGATCTCGATGATGTTCATCGGACTCACCAGCGCATATGTGGTGGGCGAGGGCCTCAATCCGGTGTGGCAGCAGGTTCACATGCGGCCGCTGATCTGGATCGACACCGCGATTCTCCTCTCCAGCAGCTATACGATCGAACGAGCGCGCCGCCACGCTTCCGCGCGGTGGCTGTTCGCAACGCTGCTGCTCGGCATCGCGTTTCTCGCGGGGCAGATCGGCGTATTCGCGCAACTCACGCAGGCCGGCCTTTATCTCAACACCGGACGGCAGGCATCGTTCTATTACGTGCTCACCGGACTGCACGGTCTTCACATTCTGGGCGGAATCTTCGCGCTGGGCTGGGCTGCGATCCGGATGCGGCGCTCGACCCTTGAACTCACGGCCATCTACTGGCACTTCATGGACGCCCTCTGGCTCTATCTGCTGATGGTGATCTTCCTATGACGGGCGAAATGGAAGTCCGCAGCACGCCCACCTGGAACGGCGGCGCGTCGCCTTATGGTGTTGGCCACAAGAAGCTCGGGATGTGGCTGTTCCTCGTCTCGGACTCGCTTACGTTCGGATCGCTGCTGATCTCCTGCATGTACGCGCGCACGGCCAGCACCAACTGGCCCACGCCGTTTCCGATGTGGCCCTCGATCGCGTTCGCCACGCTGATGACGTTCTGCCTGCTGACATCGAGCCTCACGATGGCGTTCGCCGTGGACGCTTCGAAGCGCAGCGACCGGGCCGGCGTCGTCCGCAATATTCTGTTCACGATGCTCGGCGGCGTGGCGTTCATCGTGCTGCACGTTCGCGAGTGGCTGCATCTGATTGAGGAAAGCGTTCGTCCCTGGCACAACCCGTGGGGCGCACCGCTGTTCGGCGCTTCTTTCTTCGGACTGACCGGACTCCACATGTTCCACGTCTTCAGCGGCCTGATTTATCTGGGGATTGTCGCGCTCGGCGCGCGCACCGGACGCCGCACGCATGAAGACATCGAAATCTGCGGGCTTTACTGGCACTTCGTCGATCTGGTGTGGATGTTCATTTTCCCGTTGATCTATCTCATGTCGGTGGCGCCCAAATGACAGGCAGCAGCACACGCACGTATTCGTGGATCTGGATCTATCTGCTCGGCCTCACGTGCATCGAGCTGATTCTGGCTTATCAGCACGTGTTTTCGCCGGGCGGCATGATGCTGGTGCTGATGCTGCTCTCGGTTGCCAAAGCGGCCATGATTATGAACTGGTTTATGCATCTCGGCAGCGAGCGGCTGAGCCTGGTGCTCTCGCTCGTGCCGCCGCTCATCCTGGTGCTGGCGCTGCTCTTCGCTTTCTTTCCGGATGCGTTCCGGCTTTTCCAACTGGGGATTCGGCCATGAGCTCGTCCATAACATATCGACTCACCACACTATTTCTCATATCCGTGCCCGCGTGGGCGCAATGCTCTCTCTGCAAACTCGCCGTCGAGCAGGACCCTTCGCTCGGCACGGCATTCAACAAAGCCATCCTCCTGATGATGATCCCCGCGCTGGCTGTTTTTGCGGGGGTTTTTCTCTTCGCCGCCCGCTCCGCGCCGGGCCGGAAGCGCAGCAAGCCTAAGCAAGAAGTGCGGTAGACTGATTCAAACTCACGGAGTCCAACGTATGCAGACTTTCCGATTCCTCAAGCTGGCCCAGTGGATGACCCTCGCCGCCCTCACCGCCGCCAGCATGTTCGCGCAACCCGCAGCGCTTCCCGGCAAGCCGCTTCGAGTGCTGCTCCTCGGTCACAGTTCGGAACACCACAACTCCATCCAGCTTTATCCGCTGATGGCGGAGCCGATGGCGAGGCAGAATATTCTCGTCAGCCTGGTTCTCACGCCGGATGAAGCGCTGCGCCCCGAAATCCTGCAGGATTACGATGCGATCGCGATGTATGCGAACCACACCTTCATCACGCCTTCGCAGGAGAAGGCGCTGCTCGATTACGTGGAAGGCGGCAAAGGGCTGGTGGCGATCCACTGCGCGTCGGCGATGTTCGGGAACTCCGAGAAATTCATCTCGCTGGTGGGCGGCGCGTTCCTGCGGCACGGCGAGGGCGACTTCACGACGGAAATCGTGAAGTCCGATCATCCGATCATGCAGGGCATCAAGCCGTTCACCACCTGGGATGAGACCTATGTCCACAACAAGCACAATCCGGAAAACCGGACCGTGCTGATGGAGCGCGTGGATGCCGAAGGGCGCGAGCCGTACACCTGGGTTCGCACGCAGGGCAAGGGCCGCGTGTTCTACACCGCCTACGGCCATGATGAGCGGACGTGGAGCAAGCCCGAATTTCAACTGATGCTGCAGAACGCGGTGAAGTGGGTGGTCGATGATTCCGCCCGTGCGGATTACGAGAAGTACGAGGCGGCAGTGAAAGCGCAGGCTGCTGCCCGCGCTGCGCGCGCTGCTTCCGGCCGCGGAGGCCGCGGTGGCCGGGGTCCGGTTGCCGCCACTCAGACGGCGCCGGCGCATTAAAAACTATAAAGAGAACAGAGGAAACCTTCGTCAGGACGCGCCTGCTGTAACAGGCGGCAGCGCCCTGGCGTCGAAGCAGACAGGAATGGCAATTCAGAAAACTCTTTGCACGCGTATTGTTCTGGCGATTGGCACGGCGCTGATGGCAGTGATGTCATTCGCCCAGGCGCCCATCGATATGAAAGCCGTCACGAATGACGACGGCACGATGTCGTATGACAAGAAAGAGCTCACGGCAACCGCCGGCCAGACGATCACGATCCGGTTCAACAATCCCGATACCGCTCAGCACAATTTCCTGCTGGCGAAGCCGGGGTCGATGAAGATCATCGGCGCGGCGGCCGACAAGTTCGTCCGCGATGACACGGGGGATGACGTCAACTACGTTCCCAAACTGCCGGAGATTATCTATGCGGCGCCGGTGCTCGAGCCGAAGAAGACCACGACCTTCTCTTTCAAGGCGCCGGATACGCCGGGCGACTACGTCATCATCTGCACATTCCCCGGACACTGGAAGACGATGAACGCCGTTCTCAAGGTCACCGCGAAGTAGCAGCTTGACATGGCTGCCCGGGTCATTGTCCGCGATCTCCGAAAGCGTTATGGCAGCGTGGAAGCGCTGCGCGGCGTCAGCTTCGAAGTGAAGGAAGGCGAGATCTTCGGACTGCTTGGACCCAACGGCGCGGGCAAGACCACGACGGTGGAATGCGTTGTTGGACTGCGCGAACCGGACGAAGGCACGATCGAACTTCTCGGCATCGACGCGCGGCGCAAGCCGGCCGAGGTGCGGGAGAAGATTGGAGCGTCGCTCCAGACTACATCGCTTCAGGATAAGATCACGCCGCGGGAAGCGCTCAATGTGTTTGGCGCTTTCTATCGCGAGCAGGCAGGAACGGAGCGGCTGCTGGAGCGCTTCGCACTGACCGAGAAAGCGGATGCGGCGTTCGATACGCTCTCCGGCGGGCAGCGGCAGCGGCTTGCGCTCGCGCTCGCGTTCGTGAATCATCCGCAGGTGGTTTTTCTCGATGAGCCGACAAGCGGCCTCGATGCTCATGCGCGCCGCGAACTTCATGGCGAAATTCT
>CAZPZE010000583.1:0-6393 GCA_964590625.1 uncultured Solibacteraceae bacterium | reverse complement strand
TTCCAGTCGAACCAGCTGATCTCGTTGTCCTGCGCGTAGGCGTTGTTGTTGCCCTGCTGGGTCCGTCCGATTTCGTCGCCGCCGCAGAGCATCGGCACGCCCTGCGAGAGCATCAGCGTCGCGAGCAGATTGCATTCCTGGCGCAGGCGAAGCTGCAGGATATCGGCATCGTCGGTCTCGCCTTCGGCGCCATGATTCCAGGAGTGATTGTCGTTCGAGCCATCGCGATTTTCTTCGCCGTTGGCCTCATTGTGTTTGTCGCTGTAGCTGACCAGATCGCGCAGCGTGAAGCCGTCATGCGCGGTGATGAAGTTGACGCTCGCGGTCGGATGCCGCATATCGTGCTGGTAGAGGTCGCTGCTGCCGGTGAGGCGGTAGCCAAACTCCGCGAGCTGGCCTTCGTCGCCCTTCCAGTAGCGGCGCACGGCGTCACGATAGCGCCCGTTCCATTCGGCCCAGAGGGCAGGGAACTGGCCCACCTGATATCCGCCGTCGCCGACATCCCACGGTTCGGCAATCAGCTTCACCTGCGAAATCAGCGGATCCTGGTTGATCACGTCGAAGAACGATGACAGCCGATCCACCTGATGCAATTCGCGCGCGAGAGCCGCCGCCAGATCGAAGCGGAAGCCATCGACATGCATCTCGGTGATCCAGTAGCGCAAACTATCCATGATCAGCTTCAGCACCTGCGGATGACGTACGTTCAGCGTATTGCCGGTACCCGTGTAGTCCATGTAATAACGCGGCTGATCCTGCACGAGGCGGTAGTATGTCGCGTTATCGATGCCCTTGAAACTCAGCGTTGGGCCGAGGTGGTTGCCTTCCGCGGTGTGGTTGTAAACCACATCAAGAATCACCTCGATACCGGCGCGATGCATGGCCTTCACCATGCCTTTGAATTCGCTGACCTGCTCGCCGCAATCGCCGGAGCTCGAATAGCGCGCATCGGGCGCAAAGAAATTGATGCTGTTGTAGCCCCAGTAATTCCGCAGGCCTTTCTCGAGCAGCATCTTGTCATCCACGAACGCGTGCACCGGCATCAGCTCCACCGCTGTGACACCGAGATTCTTCAGATACTCGATCGTGGTGGGATACGCGAGCCCCGCGTAGGTGCCGCGGATTTCTTCCGGAACACTGGGCGCGCGCGCCGTCATTCCTTTCACGTGGACTTCATAGATCACGCTGTTATGCAGCGGGCGCAGCGGCGGACGGTCATTCTCCCAATCGAAAGTATTCGACGTGACCACGCACTTCGGCATGAACCGCCCGTCGTCATCCATATTCGGCGCGAGATCGGCATCCGGACCGTCCGACGTGTAGCCGAACAGCGGCCCGCTCCAGTCGATCTGGTTCGCCAGAGCCTTGGCATAAGGATCGATCAGGAGTTTCGACGGGTTGAAGCGATGTCCCCTCTCCGCGTCGTAGGGGCCCTGTATGCGATAGCCGTAGAGCTGCCCCAATTTGATGCCCGGCACATAGCAGTGCCAAACATGCCCGCTGCATTCGCGAATCGGGACAGTCAGCCGAATGTTTTCGCCGGATTCATCAAAAAGACACAGCTCGACACCGGTGGCGTTCTCCGAATAAATCGAGAAGTTGGCGCCGATGCCGTCCCATGTTGCGCCCTGCGGGTACGGCTTGCCGGGAAGTACGGCACGAGGCATCATGGGCGAATCTCCTGAAGAACCGCGACGGATTCGGGAGCAAGCTGAATCGTGGACTCGGTCATTTTACTTTTCGACTCTGATGAAAGAATCGTGCGCGCTGCAAAACGCAAAGCGATGCTGCGCGGACTCTTCGAAAAATTGCAGGCAACGGCAATCGGGCCGCGATAGAAAACCAGCCACTGATCGCTCTCGTCGAAAGTGACCTGGACGGATTCGAGAGCGCCGCAATTCAGCGCAGGCGTTGATCGCCGCAGGGCGATCAGCTTTTGATACCACTCGAGGAGATCGCGATGTTCCGGCTCCTCGATTTCCTTCCATTTCAGCCGCGACGCTTCGAACGTAGCGGCATCCTGCGGATCCGGCACATCGTCAGGCTTCCACCCGAACGACGCGAATTCCTCGCGCCGGCCTTTCGAAACCGCGGCGCCGAGATGGGGATCGGAGTGGTTCGTGAAGTAGAGAAACGGCGTGCTTGCGCCGAACTCTTCGCCCTGGAACAGCATCGGAATCGACGGTCCGCAAAACAGTATCGCCGCGCCGATCTTCTGCCGGGCGGTCCCGCCGAGAGCGCCGATGCGGTCGCCTTTCGCGCGGTTCCCCACCTGATCGTGATTCTGCATCGCGACGATAAACCGATGCGCGGAAAGCCCGCGTACTGGTTTGCCGTGCGCCCGGCCGCGATGCACCGATTCGCGTCCGCCATACACGAACATGTCTTTGAGCGCCACGGCGAGATCTTCCACGCGGCCGAAATCGGCATAGTAGCCGGCATCCTCACCGGTGATGAGAGTGTGAAGCGCGTGGTGGAAATCGTCGCTCCACTGCGCATCGAACCCGTAGCCGTTCGCCTCGCGCGGCGTCACCACGCGCGGATCGTTGAGATCGCTTTCGGCGATGAGAGAAAAGTGGTGTCCGGTAGCCGCCGCCAGATCCTCCACCTCACGCGAGAGCTGTTCCAGAAAGTGAATGGCAGACGAATCGAAGATCGCGTGAATGGCGTCGAGCCGAAGAGCATCCACATGGTAATCGCGAAGCCACATCAGCGCATTATCACAGAAAAACCGGCGCACTTCAGCGCTTCCGGCCCCATCGAGATTGATTGCTTCGCCCCACGGCGTATGATGCTGCTGCGTGAAATAAGGGCCGAACAGACTCAGATAATTTCCATCCGGGCCGAGGTGGTTGTAGACGACGTCCAGAATTACAGCGAGCCCCGCGCCATGGCAGGCGTCGATCAGCTTCCTGAAACCATCCGGACCGCCGTACGCATGATGAGGCGCGAACAGATCCACACCGTCATAACCCCAGCCGCGCTCGCCCGGGAACTCCGCTACCGGCATGATCTCCACATGCGTCACACCGAGCTCTTTCAGATAAGCAAGCCGCTCGATCGCGCTCTCGAACGTTCCGCCCGGCGTGAACGTGCCGATGTGAAGCTCGTAAATGACGGCCGAAGACAGTGGCGGCGGCTGCCAGGATCGCGCGCTCCACTCGAACGCCGAATGATCGACCGCGCGCGATGCCCCGTGAACGCCATACGGCTGCCACGGCGAGCGAGGATCGGGCACGGGCTTTCCGCCATCCACCGAAAATTCATAATCGCTCCCGGGGCCGGCTTCGGCTACTTCGGCGGACCACCATCCGCAGGCATTGCGGGAAAGCGGCACGCGCCGATCGGCAAGCACCGCATCGACTGATTTCGCATGCGGCGCCCAGACGTGAAATTCGCTCATCCCGCGGACTCTCTCATCAGCAACGCAACCGGGAAACGCCCCAGCAGCGACGGCAATTCCAATTTTCCCCCGTCCAGAGTCTCCGCGGTGAACTGATTTTTCCACTTTCCGGCGGGAATCTCGAGCACGGTCGCTTCCCAGTCCGCGTTCGCCACGTTGAGGCGGGGAACGACGACCACAGCATCTTCCCCGCGCTGGCAGGCCACGAGCGCCCCCGCTTTCGGTCCCGCGGGCCACAACGGCCTATACCCTCCGTCAGGGCCAAACGCATCCGCATGCTCGCGCCGCGCACGCAACGCCTGGCGAATGATCCACAACTTCGGAAGCCCCTCTGGCGCGCGGGCCAGAATCTGCTCGGGCGTGAGTCCGTCGAGCTCCGAAAGCAGCTTCATCCGGATTTCAAAATCCACAATGCCGCGATTATCCGGATCCACCAGGCACAGATTCCAGAGCTCCGTTCCCTGATAGATATCGGGAATGCCGGGTGCCGTGAGTTTCAGAAGGTTCAGCGCCAGCGACGCGGTCTGCGCGGGCTCCAGAATCCGCGCAAGGAATGCTCCCAGATCCGCGACGAAGGTCTTGTCCGCCAGAATCGACTCGCAGAAGCGCCGCATGGCTGCTTCGTAGACCTCGTCAGGCTTCAGCCAGGAGCTGTGGTCCTTCGCTTCGCGCACTACCTTCTCCATATATCGATTGAGCCGCTCGGCGGAAATGGGCCACGCTCCCACAAGCGTTTGATAGAGGAAGTATTCGGTGCGTCGATCGGGACAATCTCCGTCCCTGTACTGCGCATTCATGCCCGCCCAGCGATTCACGGTTTCCGCCCACAGCGGCGCCTGACTCGCGAGCATGCTGATGCGAATCCGCACATCCTCGCTTCGCTTGGTGTCATGCGTCGACGTCGCAAGCATCGTCTGCGGATAGCTGGCCTGCATCTGCGCGCACCAGCGATGGAACTCATCGACCGTTACGCTGAACCGCGTGGGATCTCCGCCCACCTCGTTCAACGAGATCAGCCGCGCATAGCGATAGAACGCCGTGTCTTCCACGCCCTTCGCCATTGCGGCTGATGTCACCTGCTGGAAGCGCAGCACAAACTCCTGTTCCTGTTCGCCGGGAACGCGCAGCAAGAGCACGTCAGCCAGAAACGAGAACAACCGCTGCTCGACATCCGGGCGCGCAGCGGCAGCATCGGCGGCGGCCTGCGTGATGTACCCCTCCTCTGCCTCAGTCGGAGCGCCCGACTGCGGACTGACGTAAGTCCGGTAGACCGAGAATGACGCGACGGTCTCACGAATCGCCTCGTGAATCTCATGCCGCGTGTAATCGCGGTAGTCGCGGTTGTGCTCACAGATATCGAGAAAGATCGCAGTGAGCCGGTTGATATCGCTGCCGAGGAGTTCGCGCAGAATCAGCGCCTTCGACTCGCGCGCCACTACGCGGAAATCAGGCGTCGCATTCGCAAATGTCCGGTAAAGCTCATTCATCGCGGCTTCCCCGGCGGGATGGACGAACAGACCGCAGGCGATATTCAGGAAATCGTACCCCGTAGTTCCCGCGATGTTCCAGCGCGGATGCAGTTTCTCATTCGTCGCCAGAATCTTCTCGGCCACGATCCACAGATCCGGCGCGGCTGCGCGCAGACGTTCGAAATACTCTCCTGGCTCGCGAAGACCATCCGGATGATCGATGCGAAGCCCGTCCACCTGCCCGCGCTTCAGCCAGTCCAGTATCAGGCGATGGATGTCTTCGAAGACCCGCTCATTGCCTGGCCGAATCCCCACCAGCGAATTGATATCGAAAAAGCGCCGGTACACCAGTTCGCTTTCCGCCGTGCGCCATCGCGAAAGCCGGTAGTTCTGGCTGCGGAGAATCTGATCGAGCGCGTCGATATCTTTGTTCGTCTCTTCGATCACACGCGTGATCTGCTCGGCCACAGCCGGCCGCTCATCCGTCAGACGCGCAATCTGCTCGCGGATCGCTTCTTTATTTCGATCGCGCAGCAGGCGGCTGCTCCAGGAGCCATCCCCGGTCTCCTGCAGGCGCACCAGCGCGTCCGCCAGAAAACCGAGATGCGAGGAGCCCGCGCGCTCAGCGGTTTTCGCCAGCAATCCCGCCATCGACTCCGGGGCCAGCGGAAAAGTGTGCTGGTGATAACGCACCACGAAGTGGCCGCCGCTGTATTCCAGCCGGATTTGCCCCGAGGAAAGAATCAGCCCGTAGTGATCGCCCAACACCGGCAGCAGGATCTTGCCGCGATAACGCTCCTCGGGCCCGCACCATTCGATATCGAAATACGGCGCATAGCGGCTGGCTTCGCCGTTTTCGAGAACATCCCACCACCATCGGTTGCCCCCGCCGACGATTGCCATGTGGTTCGGCACCACGTCCAGCACCTGCCCCAGCCCGTGCTTCTGCAGTGTTTCGACAAAGCGCTGCTGTGCCTCGTCGCCGCCCAGCTCCCGGTTCACGCGCTGGTAATCGACGATGTCATATCCATGCGTGCTGCCGGGCGCGGCCTGCAGAAATGGCGAGCAGTAGACGTGCGAAATTCCAAGATCGCGCAGATACGGCGCTATGCGCGCGGCATCGTCGAAAGTGAACGCCGGCTGAAGCTGGATTCTGTATGTAGCACGAGGTACCCTCAATGCCATAGGAATAAGCAATTAGCGGGCCAATGACACTTGTCGTGTCGATCCTGAATAAGGGAAAGGCGATTGCTCAACAATTCCCGGAGGTCTGCATGCCGGAAAAGAAGACTATCAAGCGGGCACGCAAAGACGCACGCGAAGGAAAGTCGCCTTCCACGCAGGCGGGCGAGTTCGTTCGCGAAGAGATGGAACACGTTCGGGAGGGAAAGCACGGCTCACGGAACACGAAACAGGCGATCGCGATCGGAATTTCCAAAGCCCGGCGCGCGGGAGTGAAACTGCCTCAGCCGTAAGAGTGCTCTGAGAAGACTTAGGCTCAGGCTCGGCGCGACACGAAGA
>CAZPZE010000582.1:0-4570 GCA_964590625.1 uncultured Solibacteraceae bacterium | reverse complement strand
GGCCCAGTTGAGAACGCTCTCGACGCTGGCCGGATCGTGCGTGACGACGCCGATGGCGGTGAAGGCGATGCCGACCGCCGAGACATCGGGATACATTTTTTCGAACCACTCGTGCGTGACGTGGCCCGCGCCGGCGCCCATGTCAGCGAGAATCACCGGGGAGCCATCACCCAGATGGTCGACGAAGGCATCGAGACCAGCGGGCGTGTGGATATTGATCTTGGGGACGCGCTGGCCGAAGTAGTGGGTCAGCGAGCCCTTCATCTTGTTTTCGATGTCGAGATCGAGAAGAGTGACGTCGATCTGGTTGGCGTCAAACCATTCGGCGAGACCGGTCATGACGCTGGTTTTGCCGACGCCGCCTTTTCCACCCATAGAGAGGATGACGCGCTTGCCGGTGCCAAGGGGGGCGGCGACGCGTTTTTCATCGGCCGTGTTCCAGCACGTGTTGTCACTGATGACCGGCGCGTGGATCACTTCCGGTGCGGGGTCGCTGTAAGCGACCGGTTGGGTAACGATCACAGGGGTCTCCATGACAGGGGTTTGCAGTGCGGGCGCCGGCGCAGGATCGACCGGAGGATTGACCACTTCCCATGCCTGCGGTTCGACCTGTTTGGCGAGGCGGGCGAACTGCTCGGCAAATTCAGATGAATGTGCGGCCGGAGCCGGTTCTTCGATATGGTAGTTTTCTACGGCGGGAGGGGCCGGGGGCTCCGGAGCGACAGCGATTTTGGCCGGCGGTTCGGGCGTTACGGACGGTTCCATCACCTGGTTCTCGACGACGTCGAAGCCGGCGGCAGTAATGGTGTATTCGCTGAATCCGCCGAGGCGTGCCCACTTCTTTTCGCGGAGATACCAGAGGGCGGAGCCGAGCTCTTCGCGCGTGCAGCCGGTGAGCTGTTCGAGATCGCGGCCGAAGAGTCCGGGCAGTTTGTTCGCGGCCTGGCGGTAGAGGTGGCAGAGCACGGCGAGGCGGCGGAGCTGCTCGCCTTCGATGCCGTCGAAGAATTCGCGCCGGCGGAGGCGATAGCGTTCGGCGAATTCGGGGCTTTGGCGGAGAGCGTTGTATTCAGCGCGCTTCGCGGGGTTGGAGAGAACGTCATACGCTTCGCTGACGCGGACGAACGCCTTCATGTCGCCTGTGTTCGGATTGTCCGGATGGAAGCGATTTACGAAGGCGCGGTAGACGCGCTCGATGGTATCGGCGTCTGCTTTCTCATCGATTCGCAGAATGTCGTAGTGGTCGGCGATGAAGGCGTCGCCCAGCATGTTGGCGGCGAGGCCGATGCCGGAGGGCGATGACTGCGCGGACGAGGAATCGTACCAGGGGAGTGTTGCGATGGCCCGGAATTCCGAGCGATCCAGTGCTTCACGCTCGACGACATCAAAGCCTTCGGCGGTGATGCTGTAGTCAGAGAGTTCACCGAGGGACGCCCAGTTCTTTTCGCAGAGATACCAGAGGGCGGCAGTGAGCTCTTCGGAAGTGCAGCCGGTGAGTTGTTCGAGATCGACGGTGGCGAGGCCGGGCGACTCGTGGGTGGCGAGCTTCTGGCGATAGAGGATACAGAGGACGGCGAGCCGTCGGTTCTGGCTGCCGCGGACGCCATCGAAGAATTCCTGGCCGCGCAGGCAGAATCGTCTGGAGGCGATGACTTGCTGGCGGGCGGCGTTGTATTTGGCGCGCTCGGTATCGTTTGTGAGGGTTTCGAAGGCCTTTTTGACTCGCTGAAAGGCTTTTGCGTCGCCGGTGCCTCGATTGTCAGGGTGGAAGCGATCAGCGAGAGTGCGGTAGACGCGCTCGAGGTTGTCGCGATCGGCGCGCGGAGTGAGCCGGAAAATTTCGTAGTAATCCGATTCGAAGTTGTTTTGATCGTGCGGCCGTGGTGTTTCGGGGGTTACTGCGGGTGCGGCGGATGATGAGGATCGCGGCACGATTTTATCTGAAAATAATGAGAGCATTTTCGCAAGCCTGGCGACGTTAGTACCGCCGTACTAAAAGTATGAGCGTGCATTGAAGCCTCTGCAAGTACGCCGATGGTTAAGTCCATGGTTAACAGGGGATAACGGGGATCCCATTGGGGATCTCAGAGCGAGATCACCTGAAGGCCAGGAATGAGGCGGAAATGCCTGACGTTTGGCGTTCCGATCGCGTAGCCGTGGTGGAGGGCAGTGGCCCCGATGAGCAAGTCAGCCGTGGCAATCACGGCACCAGCCGCTTTGGTTTGAGCGTCGATTTTGGCAGCGAGGCTGCTCAATTCGCGAGTCACTGGTTCGATTGGGACGACCGAACTTACTTCATCCAGCCAGGTTCTCCGCCGGGTAGCGAGTTCCGGGGTCGCTGCCCGGTAATAGCCGTGTTCCAGCTCCATCCATGTGATCGCGGAGAGGAGAAATTCGCTCTCTGCATCGTGCGCCCGGATGATTCCGGCGATGGACGCAAGCAACTCACTTACCGGGAACTTACTTCTTTCAGCAGCGATCGGGACACTCGAATCGAGCACTAATCCCATGAAGGCGGCTCAAAGTGGTCGCGGCGGGACTGAATTCCGGCTTCGACGTCTGCGGCGAAGTTGTCATCGGGAAGCGGCGCGTAACCGAGCTTTTCTTCCCAGTCTTTCGCCAGGGCGATACATTCACTCGCTTTGCGGCCAGCCGGAGGCGGCGACGGCTTCAGCACGGCGATCGGCCGGTGATCCTGTTCGATCACGACCTCCTCACCGTGTTTCACGCGCGCGAGAACCGCGTCCACGATTGCGGGCGAGTTCGGCGTCACTCATGCGAACCGTGGCCATCACCTCGTTATGGCGCGACTTTGGGTTCGTCAGTTCAGGACGAACATGAAGAGGCCGCCGGAGACGTAGGCGACGACGTGCTGTTTGCCGTCGAGCTCGAAGGTTTCCGGGGGCGCGGTGAGGGCGCCGACGTTCGAGTGCCAGAGGGGCTTGCCAGTCAGGGAGTCGAGGGCTTCGATGCCTCCGCCGTTCGACAGAAAGAGCACGCCGCCGGCGGTGGTCAACAGGCCGACGCTGCCGCCGGTGAGTTTGTGGCGCCAGACAACTTTGCCGGTTTTGTAATCGATCGCATCGATAAAGTTGCCGAAGCTGAGGTTGCCGCCCGTGGTGATGCCGCCGAGGCCCATGGAGCCGCGGGGATCGGGTTCGGCGAGATAGTTGATGTGCAGGCTGTTGTCCTCGTTGATGTAGAACATGCCGGACTGAAGCGAGAATGAGCCGGGCGGGTAGTTCAGGATGTCGCTGTTCACGAGAGAGCCGGGGATGGTGGCGTCCTTATCAGGATTGCGCTTCACTTCGCCGCGCGCATTGAGCTGCGGCTTATCTTCCGGGTGAATGCCGGACGCGTAGTTGTTCACGAGGCCGAGCTTGGCGGTGATGAGGTGTTCGCCGTTGGTCCGGTCGAGCACGTAGAAGTAGCCGTTGCGCGTGGCCATCATGAGGAGCTTGCGGGTGCGGCCGTTGAACGGCAGGTCCGCGATAGCGGGCGTTTCGGTGGAATCCCAATCGTGCGTATCGTGGGGCGAGGTGGAGAAATACCAGGCCATTTTGCCGGTATCGACGTTCACGGCAATGAGGCATCCGGTGTAGAGATTGTCGCCGTCGCCGCGGCCCTGGGTGTAGGCGGGCGTGGGGTTGCCGGTGCCGTAGTAATAGAGATGCAGCTCGGGATCATAGGCGCCGGGAATCCAGGCGGTGCCGCCGCCGTGTTTGGCTTCGTCCAGCGTGGCCCAGGTTTTTTCGCCGGGATCGCCGGGCTTCTGCGCGGTGGCGAAGAGCTCCCACTGTTTGTCGCCGGTTTCGGGATCATACGACTGGAGGGAGGCGGGCATATCGAGGTTGTTGCTGGCGCCGATGAGCACGTGATTGCCGACGACCATGGGGGCGCTGGAGACCCAGTAGTTTTCGTCGAGGGAAGCAACTTCTTTCTTCCAGATTTCCTTGCCGGTGGCGGCGTCGAGGCAGACGAGCCAGTCATCCTGCTCGCCGAAATAGAGGCGGTTATTCCACATGGCGAGACCGCGGTTGCCGAGGCCGTGGCCGGGGCGGATCTTCCAGTAGTTGTGCCAGAGGAGCTGGCCGTCGCGGGCGTCGATCGCGTAGACGTTGCCGGGCTGCGAGGCGTAGATAACGCCGTTCACGACAAGGACGCCGCCCTGAAAGCGCGCGGGCGCGCAGTTGTTGGGGCTGCCGCCATCGCCGAAGCCGCCGACGATAATGGGCGCGGAACCGCCGCCGAGGGGGCCACCGCCGCCGCGTCCGAAGGCGAAGCCGCCGCCTCCGCCGCCGGCCGGGCCGGTGCCGTTCGGACCGCAGCCGCTCGTGATGCCGGTGTTGTACCACTCCATGCTGAGGGCTTTCACGTTCGCGGCCGTGACCTGCTTGAGGAAGCTGTAGCGGCGGCCGGTGTAATCGCCCGAATAACTGGTCCAGTTGTTGGTGAGGGGTTTGACGAGATCGGCGGGATCCAGAGGACCGCCCTGCGCGACGAGCAACGCCGCGGCCGCCGCGCTGAGAGCTGTAAGAAATAGCAGTTTCTTCATGGGGCTTCTCTACTT
>CAZPZE010000581.1:0-2065 GCA_964590625.1 uncultured Solibacteraceae bacterium | reverse complement strand
ATTTCGGGGCTGCTGAGCCTGTTCGGTGTCGGCGGATCGAAACCGCAGCCGGATCCTCTGCCGGTTTACACGGCGCCGCCGAGTGTCCAGATCAGCGACACGCTGCGCAACGCGGCAGTGAGCGGCGCGGCTCCCTCGGCGGCGACTGCCGCAGCGGGTGTTGCCGCGCCGCAGGCGTCGAGCGGTGCGCCGCAGGTCACCGTCAATGTGAGCGCGATGGACAGCCAGTCCTTTATGGACAGGAGCACGGACATTGCGAATGCGGTGCGCGAGGCCATGCTCAACCTGCATCCGATCAATGACGTGGTGGCGAGTCTGTAAGTCAGGACATGCAACGTCAGTTTGAGTTGACGCGACTGCAGTCGCGTGTCCAGTCAAGGAACACACAACAACAGGGGCGGCGATGGCGACTTTTCCAACACTTCTGAAAACCGGCGCGATCGCGCAGTTTCCGCTGGCGCGCACGGCGAGGTTCGTGACGCAGTCGGTGCAGTTTCTCGACGGCAGCCGTCAGACTTATTCGCTGAACGGCGCGGGGCTGAGGCGATGGGATCTGCGGCTGGCTCTTCTGGATGAAGCCGAACTTGCGGCCGTTGCGGCGTTCGCGGAAGAAATCGGAACCGGGACGTTTTCGTTCACCGATCCCGTGAGCGGCGAGACGGCGGCGAAGTGCGTGATTTCGGGCTGGCGGGTGGGGACGTCGCTTGCGGGCGATCTGGACGGGGCGGCGACGCTCGGAATCGAGGAGGTGAAATGAACTGGTTTCCGCAGGTGGGCTCGGGCGCGATGGCGCAATATCCTTTGCAGCGGAGCCGGCAGTGGCGCGCGATTGCGAACACGCTGGAGAGCGGGGAGATCATCACGCTGGCCGATGCTCCTGGAGGATGGATCGAATGGCGGCTGCGCTACGAAGAACTGACGGATGCGGAAGTCGCGAAGCTGACCGGCTTCTTTGCGGCCTCGCGCGGGGAAGCCGGTTCGTTCGGGTTCGTGGATCCGTTCGCGAATCTGCTGGGGTGGAGCGAAGATCTTTCGAAGTCGGACTGGCAGAAGGGATTGCTCGCAGTCAGCGGCGGGCTGACCGATCCTCTGGGAACGCAGCGGGCGTGGAATGTGCAGAACGCGAACGGCGCGGAACAATCGCTCGCGCAGACGCTCGCGATTCCGGGCGAGTATACGGCCTGCTTCAGCGCGTACGTTCGGAGCGATTCGGCGGGCACGGTAGGGATTGCGCGGGATGCGAGCCGCGTGAATCTTCCCGTCGGGCCGCAGTGGAAGAGAATTCAGGTCAGCGGCGCGGCCACTGCGGGAGTGACGCAATCCACATTTTCCGTGATCTTCGCCGCCGGCAGCACCGTGCGGGTGTTCGGCTTGCAGGCGGAAGTGCAACCGTGGCCGTCAATCTACTGCGCGACCGGGGCCGCGGCGGGAATTCTGGAAGAGACGCGCTTCAACGGCGGAGAACTGAAGGTGGTGCACACCGCGCCGGGGCTCTCGGCGTGCCAGGTGAATCTGATTTCGCGGGTGTAAGGAAAGAGAACTTCGATGCAGAGTCCATTTGTGGCCAAAGAGGTCGCGCAGGCCGATACGCCCGTTTTTCTGTTCGATTGCACGCTCTCGGATTCCAGCGTGCAGCGGTGGAGCAGCCAGACAATCCAGATTTCGGGCAACACGTACGATGGCCGCGTCCTCAAGCACAATCTGTTTGAAGCGCAGGTGGCGTCCGACACGCAGATCGGCGGATCGCCGCGGCTTTCGTTCGAGCTGGCGAATGCGGACTCGCAGTTCTCGGAAATTGAGCAGCAGACGGGGTTCAAGGGCGCGCGGCTCGTGGTGAGCTCGATCTTTGTCGATACGTCAACGGGGCTGGCGACGACGGACGCGATCGTCGTATTCCGCGGGCTGGTGAATCCACCAGAGCAGATCACGGAAAATACGTTCCGGCTGAGCGCGATGAATCGCATGTCCATGCAGCGCACGCAGCTTCCGGAAGTGCGCGTGCAGCGGCTCTGCCCGTGGCGGTTTCCGGCGACCGCGGACCAGCGCGCCAATGCGGCGGATGGAT
>CAZPZE010000580.1:0-3273 GCA_964590625.1 uncultured Solibacteraceae bacterium | reverse complement strand
AGCTCTCACAGCCACAGGGAATCACCGTGGATCCCGAGGATGATGTTTATATCGCCGACTACATCAATGGCCGCATCCGCAAGGTGGCGAACGGTATAGTCACCACAGTTGCGGGAGACGGCAACCCAGGCAATCTCAGTGACCCGCGAGGAGTAGCGGTCGATGGTGCGGACAATTTGTATATAACAGAGCGCAGTACCATCTGGTCAGCTTCCAACGGGTCTTTGTCATCGGTTGCGGGCGATGACAGGCCTTTGTACAGTGGCGATAACGGACCCGCGAAATATTCGGAAGTCGCGTGGCCCACCGCTCTTGCCGTGGATTCCAGCGGCAATCTCTTCATAGCGGATACGGGCAACTACCGCGTCCGGCTCGTGAAGAACGGAGTCATTACGACCGTGGCCGGAAATGGGGCCAACGGATTCAGCGGAGACAACGGGCCAGCAGTCGGCGCCCAAATCGGCGGTGCATTCTTTGGCGGAATCGCACTGGACGACTCCGGTCACTTACTTATCGCCGATTACCTGAGTGGGCGGCTGCGTGAAGTTTCGGATGGCAGGATTGCGACGGTGGCCGGAAGTGGAGTGAGAGTCGCGCTCGGGGCGAGCGTCGGCGATTACGGGCCGGCTGTCAGCGCGGCGATCAGCCCAGGTCAAGTCGCGGTGGACTCATCCGGCAATCTCTACATCTCTGACCTTTGGACCGAAAGTATCCGGAAAGTCTCGAACGGAATCATCACCAGGATCGCGGGAAACGGCGCGCCCGGATTTTACGGCGACAACGGGCTCGCGGTGAGCGCGATGCTGAACACTCCTTTGGGAATGGCATTCGACTCTGCGGGTAACCTCTATATCGCCGACCGCGACAATAATCGCGTCCGGAAGGTTTCGAACGGCATCATCACGACTGTGGCGGGGAACGGTACGCAGGGGTACAGCGGCGATGGCGGCCCGGCCACGAGCGCCATGCTCTTCTCTCCTGTGGGCGTCGCCGTCGATGCGGCGGGCGACTTATATATCGCTGATTATTGCCGAATTCGCAAAGTCAGCAACGGGATCATCACGACGGTCGCGGGGAACGGCACCCGAGGCTTCGCGGGCGATAACGGGCCAGCGATCGACGCCCTGCTCGATGATCCGAATGGCGGACTCGCCCTTGATGCTGCAGGAAATATCTATATTCCCGATGAGCTGAACAATCGCATACGGCGGATTTCGAACGGCATCATTACAACTATCGCGGGTGGCGCCACTGCCTTCGCCGATGGTGGCCCGGCCCTTGCCACGGAGTTGAACCACCCCCGGACTGTTGCGGTCGACCCATCCGGCAACGTCTATGTCTACGATTCCGGTAACAATCGGGTGCGCCTCCTGACGACCAGCACTCACCCGGCCATTGCGCCAGGCGGCATCGTCCCGATTTACAGCTCTGCCTCCTCTGTTCAGCCTGGATCCTGGATCTCTATCTATGGCAGCAATCTCGCAAATGGAACCTATCTCTGGAATTCAGACTTTCCTCAGTCTCTCGGAGGTACCAGCGTTACGATCGATGGCAAATTCACATTCCTCTGGATGGTGAGCCCCACCCAAATCAATCTCCAGGTGCCCGATGACAACGCGACAGGTCTGGTGAGCGTCGTTGTCAACACGCCATTCGGGAGTGCGACATCTTCTGTCACCCTCGCTCCGGTCGCGCCGTCCCTCAGTCTGCTCGGCGATGGCATCCACGTCGCGGCGGAGATCGTGAGACCGGGAGGATACGATCTGGCGGGACCATCGAACACGTTCTCGTACCTGACGCGGCCCGTTCACACCGGAGAAACTCTCGTGCTCTACGGCGTCGGGTTTGGTCCTACGACTCCCTCGGTTTCCGCCGGGCAGGTCTACTCCGGATCTGCACTGACGAATAACAAGGTCACAGTCACGATCGGTGGCGTTCCGGCCAACGTGTCATTTGCCGGGATTGTCGAAGCGGGCCTTTATCAGCTCAACGTAACCGTGCCGAACGTTCCGGCCGGGGATCAGCCGGTACAAGCCATCGTAAATGGCATTCAGACGCCGGCCGGACCGGTTATCACCGTGCAATAAGATCTGAAGTGATATGAAGGCAAAGAACACCATCTGCCTCTGGTTCGACAGAGATGCGCAGGAGGCGGCCTGCTTCTACGCCGCTACCTTTCCGGACAGCAAAGTCACCGCCGTTCACGAAGCGCCTGGCGATTATCCGGGTGGGAAGAAGGGCGACGTGCTCACGGTCGAGTTCACGGTTTGCGGCATCCCATGTCTCGGTCTCAACGGCGGCCCGGCGTTCCGGCACAGTGAAGCCTTCTCTTTCCAGATCGCAACCGACACGCAGGAAGAAACGGACCACTACTGGAACGCCATCATCTCCAATGGCGGTGCCGAAAGCGCCTGTGGCTGGTGCAAAGACCGTTGGGGCCTCTCCTGGCAAATCACTCCGCGCACACTGACGGACGCCCTCGCCGCCGGCGGCGCCGAAGCCAGGCGCGCCTTTGACGCGATGATGACGATGAAGAAAATCGACGTCGCCGCGATTGAGGCAGCGCGGCGCGGCTGACTTGCATCGCGAAAATGCCTGCCGCAGTCTCCACACAGACCGTTTCCCGCCGGATCCTGGCGGCCGTACGCCGGGAGGTCGCGCCAGGCGCTGCAGGAGCTGCGTGGAAACCAGCCCTCGACAAAGTCTGGGCGTTCCTTCGCACCCAGCCGGGGCTGCGCACCGACGGTCACAACATCTTTATCTACCGCCGCCCGGAGCAGCCAGGCGCGCCGCTGCTGTGCGATTTCGGCGTCGAGGTCACCCGCACCTTCGACGCCGCCGGTGAGGTCCGCGCCTCCGAAACGCCGGCGGGCGAAGCCGCCGTTGCTGTCCATCGGGGCCCATACAGCCGCCTGCATGAGGCGCATGACGCCATCCGAAAATGGCTCACTGCGAATGAAAGAGAATCCGCCGGTTGCTCGTGGGAGATCTACGGAGACCCAACGCCCGATCCGGCCGACACGGAAACGACGGTTCTGTATCTCCTGAAGTAATTCAATTCGCCGACGGCTTTTCCACCTTATCGACGACCACACCCGCCGGCAAACTTCGCCGATCGTTACACTCGTTTCCGCCAGGCAGCCGGCTTTTCGCATTCTCTCCGGTGGCCTCCATCTTGCGCGGGTCCATTTCTCAAACTCCGGCGAACCCTCCCCTGTTCACCGGGCCTTCTTTGTGATAACGTGCCCCAAAAGGAGTTCCCCATGCTCAATT
>CAZPZE010000579.1:0-3160 GCA_964590625.1 uncultured Solibacteraceae bacterium | reverse complement strand
CCATTAATGAAGAGATTAACCGTGGAATTCATCTGTTCCGATCTTAGCGGAATGGCTCGAAACGTAGTACACTTTGCGCGTGAGATGCCGCTTTGCGCTCATTTTGCTTCTGCTGCCGCTGGGAATCTGTGCGCAGCAGCGTGCTCCATTTGTGGGGTGTCCCTCCGATGGCCAGGCCGGCCCGGTCGATCCGCCCACGGGCAAAGGACCCATCGTGAAAGGTGCGAGTGCCACAGGCCTTTCCTACTACAGAGGAACAATGGGGTTCGGCGTACTAGCTCCGCGTGGCTGGCATTGTTTCGGTGTCTATGGCTCCAGCGGCGATGCGCTGCTGATTGCGCCCTGGGTGATCGATTCAGCCACGGCCATGCAACTTTCGAGCCACCCGCGAACAGGACCGCTTGTTGCCATTTCATTGGATTACCGGGACGGGTCAGGCCGATATGGGGTGGCCGCGTTAGTTAATCGAGTCTTTCCGGCCTATCGAAACTCGATGAAAGAGGTGTTTGAGGAGTTTCCCGATCTGAATTCCCCAAGTACATCGGGTCCCTATCCAGCTGACCGACTCACATACAAGAGTGACAACCTCGTCGAGTACATGACGCCTGGTATGGCGAGAGGGTTGGGCCTTCAACTTTGGCTTCAGGCGGATGAAAATCCGATTCAGGGAGTAGCGATGTTGACTGCTCAGAACGCCATCGTCCTCTCCGTGCGCCTTCCCGCCAGTCTCCGGCATCTCGCCCCCACGATCATCCACCAGGTCGAACTCGACGCCGCCAAACCACCTTCCAATTAATTCAAATCTGCACGCCTCGCCGTCTTCCACCGTCACCATGTTAGGCTGAAATTGCTTCAGCAGCACGCTGGCGTTGTATTTGGGAAGCCGGTGAGAATCCGGCACGGCCCCGCCACTGTAAGCGCCGAGGTTCCGTTCACATGCCACTGTCCTTCACCGGATGGGAAGGCGAACGGAAGCCGATGACGCGCAAGTCAGGAGACCGGCCTGCGTGATCCGCGGACAATTTTGCGTCCCGCGGTTAAAAACGCTTGAGCGGAAAGGACGGCAGCTCAGGGCTGCCCGAATATGAAAGCATCCAGGATAATTGTGTGCGCGCTCGCCCTTCTGGCGTGTGCGTTTGAGGCCTCTGCCGCCGAAGTGAAGGGGATGGTGGTCGATCCTTCCGGGAAAGGCATCGCGGGCGCGCAGGTCGCGGTTGTCAGCCCGCTCGGCGTGATCACCCGCCAGGACACGAACGATCTCGGCGAGTTCGATCTCTACGTTTCGCCGCTCTACGAAAATCTCAAAGTGCGCGCGGCCAAGCCGGGATTTCAGACCACCACGGTCGCGGCGGGTACGGCGCTGATCGCGATGCCGCTCGCGGCGGTCAGCGAATCGGTGGAAGTGACAGCATCCGCCATTGACGCGACCGCAAGCCAGCAGGCAACAGAAGTCAGCGTCGTCACCAGCGCCGATCTTCGCGAACGCAATGAAGCGCAGGCCGTGGACGTGCTGCGCACGCTGCCCGGCATGGTGTTCTCGCAGAATGGCCCGCGCGGATCGGTGACAGATCTGTTTCTCCGCGGCAGCAATGCGAACAATACCCTCGTGCTGCTCAACGGAGTTCCGCTGAACAGCTTTTATTACGGCGGCCTGTTCGATTTCGCGCATCTGCCTTCGGATGCGATCGAAGAAATTCAGGTAGCGCGCGGCCCGCAATCGGCAATCTATGGTTCCTACGCGGTGGGCGGCGCGGTGAGCATTGAGACGCGCGATCCGGAAAGCGGCCCGGCGCTCGATCTTGTCGCCGAAGGCGGCACGCACGACGAGAATCACTTTGCGGTGAGCGGTGAAACGATGCTTTCACGCGGCTGGGGAATTTCCACGTCGCTGTCCAGCCTGCTCGCGAACGGTCCGGTTCAGAACAGCGATTATCGCGACGACAATGCGCTGTTCGCGCTCGATCATCGCTGGCGAACCCAGAAGCTCTCGCTGTTCGGCGATTTCACATCGAACGCTGCCGGCGAGCCGGGCGCGTTCGGCTCGAATCCGGAAGGGCTGTATCCGGGAATCGATCTGGTTTCGCGCGAGAAGAACAACACCTCCACCTACGGCGCGCACTACACCAACCAGCTCGGCAATGTTTTTCGCATCGACCTGACGGCCGGATTTTTCTGGAACAACAGCCTCTATCTGAGCCCGTACGGTCCAAGCTTCAACAAAGATCTGACCGGCAACGGCGAAGCGCGCGGCACGTGGAACATCGATAAATACTGGACGATGGCGCTGGGCTACGTCTATGAGCGCGAGGAAATGCGCAACACGTTCGTCAACACCTCAGATGGCTCGGTATTTCTGCTGCGCCGCAACGATATCGCCGAATATATGGAGAATCGCTTCACCGCCGGCCGGCTGATCGTGAATGCCGGCTATCGTGCGGAGCGTTTCGATACGCCTCTGGTTCCGGGCAACGCATTCGGCTTTCCGCCGCGACCGGATTTTCCTGCCCGCACGGAAACGAAAATCAGCCCGAAGATCGGCATCGCCATGATGATGTCGCCCACCACGCGCCTGCACGGCTCGTACAGCACCGGGATCCGCCCGCCGGGCGGATCGGATATTGCATTCACCGATAACCCCGCGCTGCGTCCCGAGCAGACCCGCAGTTACGATGTCGGCGTGGATCATCAGTTCCTGCGCGGGAAGCTCTCCATGGATGCGACGTGGTTCCACAATCACTATCAGGATTTAATCGTGTCGCTGGGCGGCTCGCTTTCGGTGCTCGGTCAGTATTCCACCGGTAACCTGGCGAACGCGCGGACGGAAGGAATCGAAACCACGATGCAGCTCCGCCCCACGCGCTGGCTCTCCTTTGATGCGAGCTACACGTGGCTTCAGACCGAAGCGCTCGCGCTGAGCGGCAGCAGCGATCTGGTGCAGGCGTATTACTATCTCGGCCAGCCGCTGTTCCGCCGCCCGAAGAACTCCGGCACGTTCGTCGCAAGCGTCCGGCAGGGCCGCGTGACCGTGAATCTGACGGGCTACTGGCGCAGCCACACGCTCGACGTGGAACCCAACTACGGTGCTTCCGCCGGCCGCTTCTGGAATCCCGGCAATCAGAATGTGGGGGTGAATGTGAACTTTCGCGTCATGCACAATCTG
>CAZPZE010000578.1:0-6697 GCA_964590625.1 uncultured Solibacteraceae bacterium | reverse complement strand
TACGGAGCGATTCGCGAGGATTTGTTGCTGGGGCCGGTTTTCGCCGGCGCCATCGGCGAGGATTGGGGGCCGCATCTCGCGAAGATGAAGGCGTTCTGGTCGACGGTGCTGCTGGCGTCGCGCACGTACAAGGGGAACCCGATGATGGCGCACCTGCAACTGCCCCGGCTGACGGAGAGCCATTTCGAGCGATGGCTGGAATTGTGGCGGGAGACGGCCGCGCGGCTATGCTCCGGTGGGCCTGCGGAAATGTTCGTGAAGAAGGCGGAAATGATCGCCGCGAAACTGCTGGGTGCGATCTCGCAGTACCATGATCATTTCGCGGCGCAGACTCAGCAGTGAACAGCGGCAAAACAGCTCGGGTTCTTCTCCCTCTCCTGATGACGTTGTGGGCCGGGGCGATCATCGGCTTGTCGTTCATTGCCACGCCGGTGAAGTTCGAGGCGCCGCATCTGACGATGCCGGTGGCGCTGGAGGTCGGGCGCTATACGTTCCGGATGTTTTCGAACGTGGAACTCGGGTTTCTGATTGCGATTGTTGGAGCGGCGATCGGTGCGCGTCCGCGGAAGATCACGGTTGTCGCGATTGGGGCCGTGGCCGTGATGCTGCTGCTTGAACGTTTCTGGCTCCTGCCGGAACTCGATGCGCGTGTTTCGGAGATATTGGCTGGCGGGCGGATTGAGTTCTCGGCATCGCACTGGATCTACGCGGTGTTCGATGGTTTGAAGATCGTGCTGCTGATCGCTGCCGCGATCAGCGCATCGGCCGAAAGGCCGGCGGCAGGGCCGAAGCCCCGCCTTACCTAGCTCATGTACCAGCCGCCGTTGACGTTGATAGTCTGGCCCGTGATGTAGCCGTTGTTCGCCAGCATCACGGCCACCTCCGCGACCTCGTCACATTCACCGAAGCGGCCTACCGGAATGAGATCGGCTTTTGCGTTGGGATTTGACCGCACCATCTCGGTCGCGATCAGTGCGGGCGCAATCACGTTGGCCGTGATACCTTCCTTCGCCAGGTTGCGCGCGTAGTTGTGCGTCATGCCATGCAGTCCCGCTTTCGCGGCCGCGTAGTGGGGGCCAACGACTCCACCCAGCTGCGCCGCAACCGACGACAGGTTGATGATCCGGCCCCACTTTCGTGCTCGCATGCCGGGCAGTACGGCCTGCGTCATGAGGAACGCCGATTTCAGATTGCCGTCGACAATCTCATCCCAGTCCTGCTCAGTGATGTCGGCAAGCGCCTGCGGGCGGATGATCCCCGCATTATTCACCAGCACGTCGACGGGGCCCAGGCGCTGCTCGGCTTCTGCCGCCAGCCGGAGCACGTCTTTCGGCTTCGAAACATCGGCCTGAATGCAGGTGCATTTCATACCGAGCGAAAGGATCTCCTGCTCCACGGAGCGGGCTTCTGCTTCACGGTGCAGATAGTTCACGACCACGGCCGCGCCTGCGCGCGAAAATGCCAGTGCAATAGCCCGTCCGATGCCGCGGCTTGATCCCGTAACCAGCGCTGTTTTTCCAGTCATGATGTCGAATTCTAACGCAAGGTTACAATCAAACGATGTCTATGGTCGTCGTTGGCTCCGTCGCGTATGACGGAGTCGAAACCCCTCACGGAAAAGTTGACAGGATGCTGGGCGGTTCGTGCACATATGTGGCGCTATCCGCCAGCTTTTTTACATCGCCGAAGATCGTCGCGGTGGTCGGTGACGATTTCGCCTCCGAAGACGCGGAATTGCTCGCGGGGCGCGGCATCGATCTCACGGGTCTCGAGCGCGTGCCGGGCAAATCGTTCTTCTGGGCCGGAAAATATTCGCCCGATATGAACGATCGCGAGACGCTGGTCACGGACCTCAACGTCTTCGCCGATTTCAATCCGAAGCTGCCGGCCGCCTATAAGAGCGCGCCGTACGTGCTGCTCGGCAATATTCAGCCTGAACTGCAGCGAGCGGTCCGCGAGCAGATGGACGGCAATCAGAAGATCGTGGGCGGCGACACGATGAACTACTGGATCGGCTCCTTCCGCGACCAGCTTCTTGCCACGATCGCGGAATGGGATTTCCTGCTGATCAACGACGGCGAAGCGCGCATGCTCTCGGGCGAATACAACCTGAAGAAAGCAGCGGCGAAGATTCTGGATATGGGCCCTTCCACGCTCGTGATCAAGCGCGGCGAATACGGCGCCATTCTCTGGCGCCGCGACGGGCATTTCATGGCGCCGGGCTATCTGCTGCGCGACGTTTTCGATCCCACCGGCGCGGGCGATTGCTTCGCCGGCGGATTCATGGGATATCTCGCAGGCCAGGGCATTGATTTCCGTGCCGACTGGGTGGATCACAACGAGATTCGCCGCGCCGTGATCTACGGCTCGGTGATGGGAAGCTATTGCTGCGAACGATTCGGCGTCGAAAGGTTCCGTACACTCACACGCGCAGAAATTGATGGCCGCTTCGAAGAATTCCAGGAATTCACGGCGTTCTGAGCGTGCCGGCCTGCCCCCGGAACTCTCCGTACTCATCTGCGCCGCTGCGTGCCTGATCGTGATGGCGGCGGCCGCCGCGCATTTTTACGGCAGCGGCGTCACGCTGTGGTTCGGCGACGCCGAAGCCCATCTCAACATCGCGCGACGCATTGTGGATTCGCGAACGCCGGGCATCGCGCAGCTCGGCACCACATGGCTTCCGCTGCCGCACCTGGTGATGATTCCGTTTGTCCGCAATGACGAGTTGTGGAAGACCGGGCTGGCGGGCGCGATTCCGGCGGCGTTCTGCATGGGACTGGCGGGGACGTTTCTGTTCGCGGCCATCCGCCGGCTTTCGGGCGGCTGGATCGCGGCTGCCGCGGCGACGGCCGTGTTTCTGCTGAATCCGAACACGCTTTATCTCGGCTCCATTCCGATGAGCGAGCCGTACTACTTCGCGTCGCTGTTCGCGCTCCTCTATTTTTCGGTACGGTTTGGGGATACGCAGGGCTGGGGCGCCCTCTTCGGCATGGCGATCGCCACGAACTGCGCCGCGCTCACGCGCTATGAAGGATGGTTCGTGATCCCGTTCGTGGCGGCGTTCATTCTCGTGCGCGGCAAGGGGATTTTCGGGCGCGTTGGCGGCGCGGTAGTCTTCGGCGTGCTGGCGTCCGTGGGGCCGCTGCTCTGGATGGGTTTCAACCGGTGGTATTTCGGCGATGGGCTGTATTTCTACCGGGGGCCGTGGTCGGCGGCGGGGATTCAGGGGAGCACCTGGTATCCGGGGCGCGGGGACTGGCGGATGGCGCTGCATTACTTCCTTGAGGCCGGGAGACTGGCCATTGGCGTTCCGGGGCTGATTCTTGGTGCGATCGGCATTGCGGCGGCACTCGCACGCCGGTGGTTCTGGGCTGTGCTGCTGGTTGTGCTGCCGGCGGCGTTCTACGTGTGGAGCATTCATTCGTCATCCACGCCGATTTTCGTGCCAACGCTCTGGCCGCACAGCTTCTACAACACGCGTTATGCGATGGCGCTGCTGCCGGTTGTGGCTGTAGGGGTCGCGGCGCTGGCGCGTTTCGGCAGGATTCCGGCGGCGGCTGCGGTGGCGATTGTTTTCATCCCGGTGCTGCTGCATCCGCGCGACCATTCGATCACGTGGCAGGAATCGGACGTGAATTCGCGCGCTCGCCGGGCGTGGATCGCGGACGCCACGAACTATCTGCGGCATGCCATCGGCCCGAATGAAACGTTCATCACGAGCTTCAGCGATATGACCGCGATCTACCGGATGCTCGGCATCCCTCTGCGGGATACGCTGACCGGCGATAATGATGTGGAGTTCGCGATGACGATGGGACGCCCGGAAATTTTCCTCCACACGGACTGGGCCATCGTCACGGGCGGCGACCCGATTCAGACCATGATTGACCGTGCCCGCCGCGATGGGCCGAACTTCGAGCTGAAGCATCGCGTGGTCGTGAAAGGCGAGCCGGTGCTCGAAATTTACAAGCGCGCTCCGGTGGAACCGCCGCTGCCTCCCGGAGATGTCCTTTTCTGAAATGACTCGTATCCCGTTTTTCAAACTGCATGGCGCCCGCAATGACTTCCTGCTGACGTGGGCGGAAGATGCTCCGGCGGGGCGTCTGGAAGAGACCGCGGTGGCGATCTGTGACCGGCATTCGGGTGTGGGCGCCGATGGCTGGATGCTGGTAGACCGCACGCCGGGCGATGGATTCGATGCTTCCATCCGGCTGTTTAACTCCGATGGCAGCGAGCCGGAGATTTCCGGCAACGGAACGCGTTGCGCGGCGGCGCTGCTGGCGCGCGAGGATGCATCGCGTAAGGAATTTCGCATCCGGACCGGCGCGGGCGTGAAGCATCTGCGGCTGCTTTCGCGCGAGGGCGAGGAGTTCGAATTCGAGATGAATATGGGGGCGGCGCGGATTGTGGAACTGCACGCGAATGTGCAGGGTCGCGATGCGGTGCTCGTGGATGTGGGCAATCCGCAGTGCGTTTTCCCGGTGGAGAACTTCGATTTCGACTGGCTGAGCGTGGGCGCGGCGACGGAGCGGGATCCGCGTTTTCCGAATAGAACGAATGTATCGTTCGTCCGGCGGATTGACAACAACACGATCGAAGTCCGATTCTGGGAACGCGGCGCTGGCCATACCAATAGTTCAGGTACTGGGTCTACTGGTGCCGCCGCGGCAGTACTAGCCCGTGGTTCCATCTCCCCTCCTGTTTCAATATGGACTCCCGCTGGTACATTAGTAATTCGGGCGGAAGGCGGTGTGCTGTTTTTGACAGGTCCGGCCGAAATGATTGCTGAGGGAACCTATGCCTGCCGTGACGTTGTCTCAAGATAAAGAGTCCGTGACTGCTCAACCAGCGACTGGCCTGCAGACGGCTGCCGGCAAGACTCTCGCCGAAAAAATTAAATCGAAAACTGCGAAAGTCGGTGTGGTCGGGCTCGGCTACGTCGGGTTGCCGCTCGCCGTGGAGTATGCGGCTGAGGGCTATGACGTCGTCGGGATCGACTTAAACCCCGGCAAGACGGACCGGATCAATGCCGGCGAATCCTACGTCGGCGATGTGCCGACCAGCACCATGGAGCCGCTGGTGAAAGCCGGGAAGCTGAAAGCGACGACCGATTTTTCGGCCGTGAAGGATCTGGATACGATTAATATCTGTGTCCCGACGCCTCTTCGCAAGACGAAAGACCCGGACATGAGCTATATCGTGAACGCGTGCGAGGAAATTGCCAACTATTTCCATCCGGGCATGCTGGTAATTCTGGAATCAACCACTTATCCGGGCACGACGGACGAGCTGGTGCGCCCGATTCTGGAACGTAACGGGCTCAAAGCCGGTGAAGACTTTTTCCTGTGTTTTTCGCCGGAACGCGTCGATCCGGGCAATCCGAAGTTCCAGACGAAGAACATTCCGAAGGTTGTCGGCGGATACACGGCCGAATGCACGGAGATCGGCCGTCTGTTCTATTCGCAGGCGCTCGAAAAGGTGGTTCCGGTTGCGTCCACGCAGGTCGCCGAGATGGTGAAGTTGCTGGAAAACACATTCCGGATGATCAACATCGGTCTGGTGAACGAGATTGCGGTGATGTGCGATGGCATGGGGATCAACGTCTGGGAAGTGATCGAGGCCGCCGCCACCAAGCCGTTCGGGTTCATGCCGTTTTATCCGGGGCCCGGTCTCGGCGGGCACTGCATCCCGATCGACCCCTTCTATCTTTCGTGGAAGACCAAGCAGGCTGGCATCGAAGCCCGATTCATCGAGCTGGCGGGCTACATCAACGGCAACATGCCGCATTTCGTCATCGACAAGGTGCAGTCGGCCCTGAACGATGTGTGCAAGCCGATCAAGGGCTCGCGCATTCACGTGATGGGCGTGGCGTACAAGCGGGATATTGACGACGTGCGCGAATCCCCTGCCCTCGATATTATCCATCTTCTTTTACGGCGCGGTGCAACGGTTTCGTATTCGGATCCGTATGTTCCAGAGATTGCGATCGACGGCTCGACCCTGCATGCGAGTGGGGATGCCGAGATGGCGGAAGCCGATTGCGTCCTGATCGTTACGGACCATAAGGCATTCGATTACAAGGCGTTAGCATCGAAAGCGAAGCTCATCGTGGATACCCGGAACGCCATGAAGGGCATTCAGGCTTCGAATATTGTGCGTTTGTAGACGTAGACGCAGCAATTACCCTGAAAGCTTTATTTGACATTGAGGTTTTTCAGGATGATCATCTAACCAGGGAGAACTCTGATGTTCACAGTCCGTCATATCGCGGTTGCCCTCGGATCATTCGCACTTTCGGCTTCTCTTTGCCTCGCACAGAACGTTGCTCCGTCGCACTCGGGGACGGTGGATTATTTTGAAGGTGAAGTCAGCATTGATGGCCTGCAGATCGTTTCCCAGGCAGCTCGTTTCAGCACGCTGAAGGAACAGAACGTGCTGAAGACCGGCCTCGGACGGGCCGAGATTCTGCTGACTCCGGGCGTGATTCTGCGCGTCGGTGCGAACTCTTCGATTCGGATGCTCGACAGCAATCTGATGCACACGCAGGTGCAACTGTTGTCCGGCACTGCGATGGTGGAAGCTGCGGAATCGGATACCGACGTGAAAGATCCGCCGGTGACGATCTTCTATAACGGCAACCAGGCCCAGCCCGTGAAATACGGGATCTTCGAGATTTCGTCGGATCCCGCTCAGGTGC
>CAZPZE010000577.1:0-4455 GCA_964590625.1 uncultured Solibacteraceae bacterium | reverse complement strand
CGAAAGTTCCGGCAAGCGTGCGCGAAGTGCTGGAGCAGGGAATTGACGAATCACCGAAGCCGGGCGATGCGTTATTCGCGCGCGTCGAGAACATCATCGTCGGCAGCAATCAGAAGTCGCTTGAAGCCGCGGCCGCGAAGGCGAAATCGCTCGGATATAAGACGATGATTCTCGCGAGCACGATCGAAGGCGAGACGCGCGATGTCGCACGGTTGCACGCGGCGATCGCGAGGCAGATTCGCGTGAGCGGCCAGCCGCTGAAGACGCCCGCGTGTATTGTCTCCGGCGGCGAGACCACAGTCACGATTCGCGGCAAAGGCAAAGGTGGACGGAATCAGGAGTTCGCGCTGGCGGCGGCGATCGATCTTGCGGGCCTGAAGGACGCGCTGGTCCTCAGTGCCGGCACCGACGGCACCGACGGGCCCACCGATGCAGCCGGCGCTTTGGCCGACGGCAAGACCTGCGAACGGACCGGGATGGATGCCGCGAAGCGCGCGCTGGCTGAGAACGATTCTTATCCGTTTTTTGAGAGGTTGAGAGATTTGGTAATTACGGGCTCGACCGGCACCAACGTCATGGACGTCCATCTGGTGCTGTTGGGTTAGTTTTCCGCCGGCGATTTTTCCGCGTGGTCAACCACCAGATAGTCCACGGGCGCTTTGGTGGCGACGAGCTTCAACCCAAGTTGCTCCTGTAACGCGCGCTCCAGGCTGCCGGTCTCTTCCTGAATCCAGGTGAAGTTCGTTTCGTATTCTCCATTGAGCCCGGTAGCGTCGTGGACAAACGTGCCCGTGAAGTTCGTGAGGTACGCAGTGAATGAGGCCATCGTTTCCTTCGCCCGGAATCTCCCCACGCGCCCCTTCGGCAGCGGCGGTTTCGGGCGTGCATCGGCGTCCTCGGCGGCCTTCTTCATCTTCGGGCCGCCCTCCGCCACAACGAGGTTATAGATGCTCCGCTCTTTCGATTCGTGATGCACCGCGAGTCCGAAGCGGTCGGCCAGCAGATTCTGCAGCATCGTGCGAAACTCCTCTCGGGTGGCGCCCTCGGGGACCTTCGCCGAGATGTCGAACAACTGGTCGTGCATCCACTGCGGAGCCTTCACCTGGACATCGGTCAGAGAATAGGCCTGTGCAACGAGGCCGGCGAGGCTGAAGTTCACGCACCGGAACAGCGTGGGGTCCTTCGTGCCTGGTCCGCCGGTGAACGATACCGAGAAGTAGTTCGGATCGCGGGGGCCCGAGGGCTTCACCGACGCGGCCTCAAATTTCGCCGAAACCGGAGCCGCGTTCAGCATGCCGATGGCGACGGGAACGGCGAGGGCCGCCAGGCCCGCCGCCATGAGAGCGATCTTCTTTCGCATGTCCCACTCGCAGGCCACATTGCCCGAAAGAATCGCGCGCAGGCGTTTCTTTACATCGGCTCCGGTGACTCCCGAAACGCAGGGCAGAGGCGACTCCTTGTATAGCCGGCAGACGTGCAGAATGCCTTCCACGTAGTCGGACGGCTGGCAGCCCAGGCGGACGACTTCTTCGTCACAGGCACGTTCGCGTTCTTCGACGAGGCGCGATCCGATCCACCAGACGAATGGATGGAACCAGAAGATCACCTCCACCAGCATGTGAAGCGCGGCGAAGAGATTATCGCGGCGGCGCACGTGGCACATCTCGTGAGTGAGCACTGCGTCCAGTTGCTCCGGGTTTAGTTGCTCGATCAGCCTCGCCGGCAACAGCAGCACGGGACGAATAAAGCCCACAACGCCGGGTTCCGTTGCATGCGGCGCGACGACAGCCGGTATTGCGACGGGGAGATCGATGCGAGTTGTGGCGCGCAAAGCAGCTCGAATGCGCAGCCAGCTACGGCACCGTGTATACGCGATCGTGATGAAACCGAGCGCCCACGCGATGCCGATCGCTGCCGGTAGCCAGTCCGTTGAAGGCTCCGTGGGACCGGAGTAGAGCAGGGGGGTAAACGGTTCGGCAACCTGCAGAATAGCGGGAGCGATCGAGGCCATACGCGTTACCGGCGCAGGGACGGTGCTTCCGAGACTCACGAGCACTGACAAGGGCACGAGGAATTTGATGGAGGCACTCAGCCACACCCAATAGCGCACCTTCGCGGGGCTGTTTCGAAGCGCAAACGCCAGCAGTGCGGCCAGGATTGCGAACGCGGATGATTGCCACAGGTGATTCATCACGGTCAGTTCTCGCTGGGTGTTTCGACGTGATCGACAACCAGAACTTCGATGGGTCCCTTGCGCGGCTCCAGACGGAGGCCGAGACGTTGCTGTATCGCCGCTGTGACGTCCGCTCCGAAGTCGGGAGCGGTGCGGTCGGTTGGAACCTCGTAGTCGTATTTGCCGGTAAGCCCCGTCATGTCGATGACCTGGCGATCGGCGTACGAGTTCAGATATCGGGCAACCTGTTCCATGGTTTGTGCGCAGGGTGCCATCAGAGAAAGACTGCTATGCGGTTTGCAGCTCTCGGAGGCTGGCTGCAGCTTCGCGCCGCCCTTCGCCTGCACGAGCGCGAGGTAGGATATTTCGCGAGTTTCGTTGTGGGCCGCCAGGTGGAAGCGCTCGGCGAGCAGCGCCTGTAACATCGCGCGGGTCTGTTCATCGTTCGGCGCTTCGGATCCGGCTGCTCGAGCTTCGATGTCGTAGAACGGATTCGGTTCTTTGGAAATCGCGGCAATCCGCTGCTGGATGCTCTCCCGGATTCCTCCCGCGGAAGGTTCTAACCTTTCCTCGGCGGAAAGTCCCAGCCTGGCGGGCACGCCGACCACTTGATAACTCCTCAGGCCATAGGCGAGCCGTATTAGGTCGCAAATGCCCACCTTCGTCAGGCTTACCAGCGTACCGGAAACCTTGAGATCGCCTTGAGTGCAGGGGCTGCTGCGAGCGGCGGCGCGGAAACCCGCCGCGAAAGCATCGGATGGAAACTCCGCCGGACGGATCGATGCGACCTCAAATTTCAGCGTGGTAGCATCCTGGGCGCGGATGGCTGGGGCGTTCAGCATCCCGATGATGAGCGGCGCGGCGACGACCGCCACCGCCACCCCGGCCAGTGCGGCCTTTCTCCCCAGACTCCAGTCACGCGCGATGCTTCCCGAGAGAATCGACCGTATGCGTTTCTTCACATCGGCACCGGATACTCCCGATACGCACTGCAGCGGCGATTCGCGGTACAGCCGGCAGACCTGGAGGATGCCCTCGACGTAGTCGGCTGGTTCGCAGCCCAACTGGAGAACTTCTTCGTCGCAGGCGCGCTCGCGTTCTTCGACGAGATGCGCTCCGATCCACCACACCAACGGATTGAACCAGAAGATTGTTTCCACCAGCATGTGAATCGCGGAGAAGAGATTATCGCGGCGGCGCACGTGGCACATCTCATGGGTGAGAAGCGCGTTCAACTGGCGTTCATTCAGGTGGTCGAGAAGGCGAGGAGGCAAAACCAGAACGGGGCGGAAAAAGCCGACGACGCCTGGCTCCGTCACATGGTCCGCGACGACTACGGGGATCGGAATCGGGAGTTCAATCGGTCTTGCGGCACGCAACGCGGACTGGATTCGAAGCCAGCTACGGAAGCGGACCGAGCCGATTGCGATGAACCCGAGCGCCCATACGATACCGATCGACGTTGGGGTCCAGTCCGTCTTCGTTTTTGAAGGAGTGGGGAGGTAGGTCGCCGGTGTGAAAGGTTCCGCGATTTGCAGGATGGCGGGAGCGGCTGGCATCACGGCCGCGGTGGGACTCGGAATCCTGCTTCCCACGCTCATCAGCAACGCCAGCGGCAGAAGAAACTTCAGCGACGCGCTGAGCCAGACCCAGTAACGCGCCTTCGCCGGACCGGTGCGAAGCGCGAACGCCAGCAGTGCCGCGAGCAGCGCGAAGCAGGACGATTGCCAGAGGTGATTGGTCATTTCGATTTCGACCTTTCCGCTTTTCGCTTTTCCAGGGCCGCCTTCTCGAGCTCGCGAATATCTTCCAGCGTCAGCTTGCCGGATTCGACCAGCTGCGCCATCATCGGCTGCGGCCGCCCTCCGAAGAAGCTGAGAATTTCGTCGAGCAGGCTATCGCGCGCGGCGCCGCGCTCGATCAGCGGTTCGAAGATATCGGTATTGCCGATCTTCCGGGCGCGGCGCACGGCGCCCTTGGTTTCCATCCGGTAGACGGTGTTGGTGATCGTGGTGTAGGCGGGCCGGGGTTCCGGAAAGGACTCCTGGATTTCGCGCATGGAGGCGGCGCCTCTGCTCCAGAGCGCTTCCATGATGCGGAGTTCCAGTTTGGCAAGCTTCGGCCGCTGCATGGCCTCAGCTTACTATCAGATGGTAAGATCGGTCAAGAACTTTTTAGCCGTGGCCGAGTTTCATGGCCCAGCCGATGCCGAACAGGGCGACGATGAAGCAGCCGAAACAGTAGAGCCCGTAGCGTACGCGTTCATTCTGGGTCTTCTTCGT
>CAZPZE010000576.1:0-1556 GCA_964590625.1 uncultured Solibacteraceae bacterium | reverse complement strand
CGGCATCCGCGAGACCGCCGCGCCTAGCCCGCCAAACTGGCCGACGGCGCTGAGCAGCACGAGGGCCTTGATCACCGTCGGCATCCCAACCGCCTCACCGGCGCGGTTG
Organism: uncultured Solibacteraceae bacterium; assembly: GCA_964590625.1. Lineage (GTDB taxonomy): Bacteria > Acidobacteriota > Terriglobia > Bryobacterales > Bryobacteraceae > BOG-234. The sequence goes on along the minus strand of CAZPZE010000576.1, from coordinate 1,447 downwards.
AGGCCATCGAGCTCGTTGATCTGATCCGGGCGCAGCAGGACGAGCATCGCGGCGGTCGAGCCCGCATAGAAGATCGTGGTGACAATTGAAGCAATCCACGCGGCGCGCGGGATACTGCGCGCCGGATCGCGGATTTCGGCGCCCATCAGCCCAACGAGCTCCATGCCGCTCATCGCGAAGGCGATAGCGGCCCAGAAGCTGACGGTGTCCCAGTTGAAGGCGGGCATGAGATGGAAGGCGGTCGCCGAGCCATGATGCCGAATGGCGGCGATCACCAAAATCGAAGCCAATATCCAGGACGCGGCGGCTCCGGCGTCCGCGGCGCGCTGGCCGGTCTGGACTCCGCGAATGTTCGCGCCAAGTCCGATCCAGATGGCGGCGAGGGAAGCGGCCACCAGCAGGGTTCGATTTTCCGAACCGGTCGCTGCGCCCACATAGAACATCGCCGCGCCGGGGAACCAGACGACGATTCCCAGCCAGTAGAGCCAGAAACAGAGGAAGCCGTGAAGCGGGCCGAAATCGTGCTTCGCCCAGACGTACATTCCGCCCGCATCAGGATGGCGAATCGTCAGCGCCGCGACGGCGATCGAGAGCGGAATGGAGAGCCCGAGCGCGCCGAGCAGCCAGAGCAGGATCGCGCCGGGGCCGGCGTGCGCGGCAGCGGGAATCCATCGCGTGCCGATGATGCAGGCAATGGCGAAGAGCGTGATGTCGCGCGTGCCGAGCGTGCGGCGCAGCATCCAGACAGCTTACTTCAGGAGTTGGGTTATTTTTTCCGCGTCGTTCGGAACCACGATGGGGGCGTTGCCGAAGTTGGGTTTGATTGGCGTCTCATCCGGCGCCTTCAACTGGCCGGTGTGATAGCGGTAGATGTAGTCGGGGTCTTTGAGGACGTTGCCGGTCAGCACGGCGACGACATCGGCATCGCGATCGAGCTTGAGTTTTCGGATACCGGCGAGCGTCGCGGCGGACGCGGGCTCGCAGCCGATGCCGCTGGCTCCGATTACGGCCTTGGCGTCCGCGATCTCCTGCTCGGTTATGCTTTCGACCGTGCCGTTCGATGTCTCGATTTCAAACTGCGCTTTCGGCCAACTCACCGGATCGCCGATCTTGATGGCAGTCGCGAGCGTCTCGGGGTGAACCTCGGGATGGAAGCCCTTCGACGTCGCCTTCATGTATTCGTAGAAGGGCGACGCGCCCTTCGCCTGGATTACGGCGAGGCGCGGCAGTTTGTCGATGAAGCCCAGTTCCTTCATTTCGCGCAGGCCTTTGCCGACCGCGGAGACGTTGCCGAGGTTGCCGCCGGGCAGCACAACCCAATCCGGCACCGTCCAGTCGCGCTGGTCCATCATCTCGATCACGATGGTCTTCTGGCCTTCGATGCGGAACGGGTTGATGGAGTTCAGCAGGTAGATGCCGAGACGTTCGGTCAGCACCCGGACAAGCG
>CAZPZE010000575.1:0-3254 GCA_964590625.1 uncultured Solibacteraceae bacterium | reverse complement strand
GGCAGCGTCACTGACACTCTCGACCGAATGAGCTCAGCGTGTGAGTGCCCGCAACGGAATCCTGGAAACTCCTGCTGGTTTCTCACAATCTGCGCGGATGCACGGAGTCGAGGGCTGAGTATCGTGCTGACGGGGGCGAACGGCAACTTTACCATCAGCTGGGATGGCCGCCGGGCACTGTCATCTCTGATAGCAGGCGGGCGAATTGTGAGAGCCGCGCGTCTGGCCCACGCGATGCGGATTAACGGAAGTACCTGGTCGGCCGCCGTGAGATCAGGGGTGCGGCCGCTGGTTCCGTCCTCGGCGCGCCGGGCTCTCGACCGTCATCGTGGAACACGCGCTCTCAGGGTCGAGGATGCGACGGGGTTGCGGCCGGAATTTGCGGCGAGGCTCGGTCTCGATCCTCAGGCGGCGGTGGAGCGTGCTGAAGATTCCGACGGCCGGTCGCTGCGCGTGTGGTGTATCCGCCGCAACGATTTCGGTGGACACATAGCCGGCCTCAGAAGGCTTACGGGTGTGGAACAGATGGATCCCACGTCCGACCGGCGAGTCATGGAGTTCTGCCTGGCTGTTCCCGAAGAGTATTATCGCGCCAACGGTTGCAGCCGTGCGCTGATCAAAGACGCAATGTCAGGCATACTTCCGACGATCGTACTCGACGAACGCCGGCATGGCCGGCAGTGTGCCGACATCGTGTTTCATCTGGCCCGGGAGAGGGCAGAAATCGCGGACGAGTTGCAGCGGCTGAAGAAGATCGATTTGGCTGCGCGGTGTCTCAACCTGCCGGCGCTCGAGGAATTGGTCCGGGCGTGGCCTTCCGGGCCGTATGGAGAGCGTGAGCATGCAAAATACGGAATCCAGTTGATGCGGGCGATCTCGATGGGGCGGTTTATTCGGAGGCTGGAAGAAGGCACGCTGTTCAGGGATCAGTTTTCTGAGGGGACGCGGTTGGCGGTGTCGACGACGAGCGTCTGAACCGAGGTTTGGCCGAACTCGCGACGGAGGCCATCCTCGTCGGGATTCGGCATGTCGGGATCCGCTGGCTTACTCTGAGAAGCATGTCGGGCACTTTTCGTGCAATCTCGGGAGTTAGCCTTCTGACTGTATTGGCCGGGGGTATGGTATCGGCGGCTCAGATAGACCGGATTTGTCATGGGGAACAGTGCGACGCGCTGGAAGTCGTCGATGGGGTGGTGCGGTTTGTGCAGCCGTCGTTGAACCGTACACTCGCGGTCGGTAAGCAGGTTGTTCGGGATCAGAGCCGGGTACCCGCAAATGAGGCGGTGATCCGCTCACTGCGATCTCGTCGCGGTTGGATCGCCGTCGTCAGTGCGTTCCTTGATCACGAGGAGGATACGGTGCGACTGCGGGTGCGGCTTTTCGATTCGTTGGGAGGGGCCGGTGTTGGCGAAGACTTGTTGTCGATGTTGGAAGACGCTGCGGTCGGCCGGCTTTTCGGTGGGAAGGACGAGATTCTGGCGATCACGTCTAATGAGGAGCATACTTACAATGCAAGGACGGATATCTGGTTCTTGCCGGTGCGAGGCACGGCGAAGCACCTGGTGTCTTCGTCGAGCACAATCGGTCGATTCTCGAAGGCTGGTTCTCCGCCAGGTGCAGGCGTAACGCTGCTGACGGAAACTTATGACGGGTTGCATGCTGAGACGAAAGGGCGTGTGGCTCAGTTCTTCGCGTGGGATGCGAAGGAACGAGTATTGAGAGAGAGTTCGCGTCGATGAATGTGATTGCTGAGCGTGAGTTGGCGTGGGAGTCGGATTCGAGCCAAAGAGTCAGAGTTCTTCTGGAGAAGCCGGAATCCATCGACGGTGGAGCGGAGTTCCGGTGCTGGTATCGGTTCGAAGGTTCCGGTATAGACACGCGGCGGCGGTTCGCTGCGGGCGTGGATGGGTTGCAGGCGATTCAGTTAGCGCTTGTCGCGATTGCCGCCCACATTGAGGCCATCGAGAAGGAATGGGGCGGTCGTCTGCGATATTGAGTTTGCGCCGGCCGGGGGGGGCGGAGCGTGGGCTCCGCCGTCCTATTGGCCGCGGAAGGGGTCGGCGCCGAGGGTGCCGCGGAGTTCTTCCAGATAGGCCGGTGAACTGACCCGGCTCAATTCGGCTTTGGCGGTCGTCGAATTTGTCGCCGTGACGTGCCTGGTCCATAGGGCAATATCGCGTTTCTGTTTGGTAGCGAGGCGTTCAGCGTACCAGTCGCTTGCGAGCAGCGCTTCGCGGGTGAACATCTGGCGGATCGCCGGGTCCTCGACGCCTTTTCCTTCGAAATTCCCGTTCGCCATGATGTGGAGCAGTACGCGGATCGGCGGGCAGGCGGCGTTGACACTGCCGTCCTCAAAATAATTCAGGGCCACGAGTCGCTGGGCTTCGCAGATGGCTTCGACGCCCTTCACGTAGCTCTCCATATCCTGCTTCTCGGGGCGCAGCAAAAGTTCCGGGAACACCGCGCCGGGCAGTTCAAAGATGCGGCCGAGGAAACGGTCGACGAAGAGCTCGGTGATGCGATATCCCAGGCGGCTCGCGAGAACGCGCCGGCCGTTGTAGTCGAAGTCCTCGACCTTTTCGAGGTGCCCTTTCTCGATAAGATATTGCGGCTCGCGCTCATACACGCGCATGCGGCACCAGAGTTCGGGCACCAGCATGGAATTGTCGTGATCGACGCGGTACATCGGACCGATGTGGCCCGCGGCGGTGGTGAATCCGCCGTAACCGGTGAGGATGTATGACACGAGCGCGTTGTTCAGGTCGACAATCGGCCAGAGCATATTAAAGGGGCCTTTGGTCAACGCGCCTTCGGAGCCGAAGCCGGTTGTCGAAGGCGACTTGCCCGTCAGGCTGCAGATGAAGTCCATGAACAGCTCGGGCAGTTCCTGATAGTGGATAGGCCCGTAGACTGCGAGCGGCGGGATGCCGAGCTTCGTATCCGGCGGATTGTTGCGGCGTCCGGCTAGCACGGCGTTCACCGGGAAGTAGACTGGCTCGCCAGAAGGTATTTCGCGGGCGAGGCGGGTGCCGATCTCGGCGAGATAAGCGTCGCGCGGATTAACCAGATCGGGCCGGCGCTGCAGGTAACGGGGGTTTTTCGACGGAACGCCCTCGACCAGACGCGGGTGCGCGGAGGAAACGACGTAGCCTTTGCCATGGTCGGCGAAATCGGCGATCAGTTTCTTCATCGGGTCGGTGTACTGGTCGAAATCGACGACGTGATCGACCAGTTCCTGCGCCTGCGCGACGGTC
>CAZPZE010000574.1:0-3974 GCA_964590625.1 uncultured Solibacteraceae bacterium | reverse complement strand
GAGAAGCCGTGCGTATAAGAGCTCTCGAACGAGAACCCGTGGCTGAATCGCCGGCTCAGGGTAATCTGCATCGAGTGGTAGGTGTCCCAGAAGTCGGTCGTATTCTGCGCGATCCCGCTGTACCCCGCATACGGACGAAGCAGGTTCGGTGTGTAAGCGGACGCGCCCGGGAACGCCGCCGGCCCGAGCGTCGGATCCTGGTATTTTGCCAGGTAGCCCGCGCCGATGTCGACCGCATTCTGGTTCTGCGTGTCTTGTCCCTGCAACGCGCCAAGGCGGTTGTAGCCGTGATTACCGACATAGGAGATGTCGGCGACCATCTGGAAGGGAAGTGACTTCTGGATGCCGAGGTTCCACTGCAGCGATGACGGAACCTGCGCGTTGTACTGGAACGTAACCAGCGCCGGAACCGGCAGCGGACTCAGACCACCGCTGCCAAGAGTTGCAAGCGTACCATTGCGGAGATCCTGAGCGGTCGCCGCCGGAGGATTCCCCGGAATGGAGAACACCGTGTTCCCGTCAGGCCGGTCATAGAACACGCCGAAGCCGCCGCGGACAACCCAATCGGATTTCCCGGTGACGTCATAGGCGAACCCGAACCGCGGTCCAACCACGAGGGCTGGCCAGGTGTAATCCGTCTTCGCGATCCCTTTGCCGGCAGCGATGATCCCATTCGTGGGATTGCCGGTACCCGGAATCGGCGTGCCGATCAGCGCCTGCGTGTTGGCCGCGCCGACAGCTGAGATAATCTGGCCGTTGCGCGGATCCATTGCATTGCGGACGTTACCCGAACACACGGTGGCGCCGTTGTTGCAACCGGCCACGTAGAGAACCGGGGCTTGCGAAGCCTGCCACTTATCGGCGAAGAAGTTCGACATCGTCCCGTTGATGTCGTACTGTGGCTGCTGATGCACGAAGCGCAGGCCGTAGTCCAGTGTCAGGTGGTTCGTGACCTTCCAGTTGTCCTGGAGGTAGCCTTCGAACTGGTTGTAGACCATGTCGCCTTCGATGAACTTGGAGGCCTGCAGGTACTGCTGGAAGACGCCGAGGGCGGCATTCGCATAACCGAAACCGCTGTCGAGCGTGTTCGTCGTATCGTTACCGAAGTTCACGTAGCCCTGGAAGCTCAGGTTCGGGACGCCGCCGGCGCCCACGTTCTGCGCTTTGTAGCTGTGATTCAGGTAAAGTCCGCCTTTGAACGTATGGCGCCCAATGACCTTCGTTAAGCTGCCTGCGACGTCCTGTGTGTGGTTGACGTTCAGCCAGCCGGGGAAATTCAGGTTCGGCGGTGCCCCGCCAATCAGGCTGCCCCATCCAAAGAGCGGCGGCAGGTTCACGGACTTGCCGTCCCAGAATACCGGCTTTTCGGCCGCCAGAACCTTGTAATCGTAGTAGTTCGGGTTCAGCACGCCCGCGTCCGGATACAGCAGCGGGAAAGCCTGCAGACTCTTGAGGCGGTTCGATTCTGCGCCCGTATCGAGTCCGCCGTTCCCACCACCGGCGAGCTGGTTCTTGATGCTGCCGTAGGTCACTTCAAGGAACGTTGACGGTGTGATCGACCAGTCGAACGTGGTGGCGTAGTTCGTGATGACCGGATACGGCACGCGGGAATCGTTGAAGCCGGGGAGAGACCCAATCTGATTCACGGAACGCGCAATCTGGCCGGAATACTTGCCGGAGATGCGAATATTGGGAGTGAACTGATAATCGAGGCGAACCGCCGGCTGCTGCGTGAGCTGATCATAGCCGAGCGGATTTTCCTGATAGTTATAGCTGGTTCCCTGCGCCTGCGCAATATTCGGCAAGGGGAACCGGTTCATCACCGCAACGCCAGGAGCATACAGACGGCTGGCGGGAATAACCGAACCAGGGAACGGCTGTCCCGACTGGTAGTCCTTGATCGAAGTGAGCAGGTTTCCGTTCTGGTCGCGGCTCTGGGAAAAGTCGCCCGCCCGTTCCAGCGCGCTTGGAAGGCGCATCCGGACAACGCCGCCACCGTTGGCGAGGATCGACTGGGGCCTGAATTCATGCGCGTAGAAGAAGAAGAACTTGTTCTTGCCGTTATACACTTTCGGGATGATGACCGGCCCGCCGATCGTATATCCGTAAGTGTTCAGGTGAGAATAGGTCGGAATATCGCCGTTCTTCTGGGTGTTCCACTGTCTGGAATTCCACTCTGTGTTAGTGAAGATTCCGTATCCGGAGCCGTGATACTGATTGGTTCCGGCTTTCGTCACGGCAGTAATCTGCAGTCCGCTGGACCGGCCGTATTCGGCCTGATAGCCCTGCGTCAGCACCTTGACTTCGCCGATCGATTCGATGTTCATGGCGAGCATCTGGCCGTTGTTACCCGTATCCATGGCCGAGATGCCGTCCATCATGATGTTGTTCTGGCCAACACCGCCGAGGCGCGTGCCGCCGGCAGACTGGCCGTTGCCGCCGTCCACGCCAGGGACGAATGCAACCACACTGGTGAAGTTGCCGTGCGCGATCGGCAGGCTTTCAATCGCCTTGTTTTCGATTGCGTAGGAACGCTCGCCGCTCTGCGTCTGCAGTAGTTCTGCTTCCGCCGTCACGGTTACTGTTTCAGTGGTGCCGCCGACTTCGAGTGTTATGGCCGGTACGCCGACGCGCGCGCCGCCCGTCACAACGATTCCCGCGACCACTGCTGTTTTGAACGCCGGCGCCGTTACTTCCACTTTGTATGTATCGGCTGTGACGTTCGGAATGACATAGTCACCGCTGCTGTTCGTCTGGACCGCTGGGCTTCTCGTGTTTTGCGCTTCACTGATCAAAACCACTTTGGCCCCGGGAATAACCCCTCCCGAAGAATCAACTACTCGTCCAGTCACCGTTCCTGTCGTGATCTGTGCCAGTGCCGAAATTGGCAATAGGCATAGAGCAGCGAACAGGCTTACAGAAATCCTGTGGATGTTTCGCACTATTTGTTTTCCCCTCTACTACTGAAATATGTACTGCACTCAAAGACTCCCACGCCGCCCTCCGCGGCGCTTTAGTCATGGGAGGGATCATATCGCCCGCTAAGCACCGGTGTCAAGCCTTTTTTGCAAATTGGTCGTACCTCTTTTTGCGGCGGGCAAGTCCATTAGTTTGAGATACAAAGCTTTCCTTTATGATTCGGGCGCCGATGGAAAGCCAGGCTGGGCTTCTTACCAGGTTCAAAGCAAAAAAGCCGCCCCGTAAAGGAGCGGCTATTTTTTGGGGGGACGGCGGTTCGGCGGCCGGCCATACGCCGGCGCTGAACGCGTGCTTATCTTCCCGTGTCGTACTTCGGCATGGACAAGTAGCCGGTGACCGACTTCCCGTCCTTGCTCACCGTATTCACCACCAGTTCGTACAGCGACTTGCCTACATAGAACTGCAGGGGCTCATTCGTATTGCGGTCTTTCTTGTCCCAGTTCTTATCGTCCGCGAAAACCGTCAGCGAGAAGCGGTTCTTTTTGTAATCCGCCTTGTCCAGCTTCAGGCTGATGTTCGCCACTTTCTGCATTTCCTTCTGCTTCTTCAGCGTGAACTCCACGAAGTTTCGCTGGCCCAGCTTCTTCAGCTCATCGAGCTCATGCGCGTTCGTCGCCACCATGCTGTTGGTGCCGCCCAGATCGCCCTGGACTTTCTTCAGCAGCGCGATATTCGCATTCAGGTCGTTTCTTGTCTGGTCGAGCGACGTTTTGGTTGCAGTCAGATCCGTTTTCACGCCGCCCACGTCGGTGTTGACCGCCGCAATGCTCGCGTTCGCCGTGTCGGCCTTTTTCGATACTTCCGAAACCGCCGAGTTCAGCTGGGCTGCCGTCTTCTGCTGTTCCGACGCCAGCTCCTTGCTCTTCTCATCGGCGTAGGTGAGAGCTTCCTTTTTCGCCTGATTGGCCTGCGCCGCCAGTTGCCGCGAGCGCGCATCCAGATCTTCGCGCAGCTCATCCATGTGCTTGCGCTGCGCCGCCGTCATGGCGGTACTG
>CAZPZE010000573.1:0-8232 GCA_964590625.1 uncultured Solibacteraceae bacterium | reverse complement strand
TTACGCTTCCGCTGTGACGGAGACGGAGACTTCGGTCGTAACTTCGCGATGCAGGCGGACCGGGACTTTGTAATCGCCGAGCGCGCGGATCGGTTCTTCGAGATGGATCTTGCGGCGGTCGATATTGAACTTCTGCGCGGTGAGCGCATCGGCGATATCGGCGGCGGTGACGGAGCCGAAGAGCTGCCCGTTTTCACCGGCCTTGCGGGCGATGGAGACGGTCACGTTGCCGAGCAGCTTCGCGAGATCTTCGGATTCGGTCTTGAGGACGGCTTCCTTGCGGAGGTGAGCCTGGCGCTCCTGCTCGACGATCTTGCGATTGGCGTCCGTAGCCGCGACGGCGAGCCGGCGGGGCAGCAGGTAGTTGCGGGCGTAGCCGGGCGCCACTTTGACGACCTGGCCGCGCGCGCCGAGATTATCGATGTCTTCTCTGAGAATGATTTCCATTGGTGGCTCTCCCGGATCAGACGCTGGCTGCGAACGGCAGCAGCGCGATGTTGCGCGACTTGAAAATCGCATCAGTCAGGCGGCGCTGGTGAGGCGCGCAGACGCCGGAAATGCGGCGGGGAACGATCTTGCCGCGCTCGGCGATGAACGCCTGGAGCAGCTTGACGTCCTTGTAGTTGATGTCGTCGATTTTCTCGACGCAGAAACGGCACACTTTCTTGCGGCGGAAATACTGCTTCCGGCCGACAGCCACGGCTTTATCCCCGCCGGTGGGGCGCTGATTGGCGGCGATGGGACGCGCGCCGCGAGTTGGGGTTTCTGACATGGTGAGATCTCCTTATTCCTTCGTTGCGGCTGCGGGTTCCGCGCCGGCAGGAGCAGGCGCGCCGGGAGTGGCAGGCTGAGCCGGAAGTCCGGGAGCAGCGTGCGCTTCTTCCGCACCGCCCATCATCTGCTGAGCGAGAGACGGCTGAGCGGCAGCGGGCTTGGGACGGCGCAGAGCGCGCTTTTCCCGGATCTTCTTCCGCTTTTCGATCCGCTTCAGGGTTTCATCGATGCGGACGGTCAGGAACTTGATGATGGAGTCCTGCACGAGCATGCGGCGCTCGAATTCGCGAACGGCGCTGGAATCGGCAGTGAAGGTGAGCAGCACATAGTAGCCTTCGCGCTGCTTTTCCACGCGGTAGGCAAGACGGCGCTTGCCCCACTTTTCAACCTTATCGACAGTTCCACCGGTGGTGGTGATGTTTTTCGACATCTGTTCGATGAGGTGATCGATCTCTTCTTCTGTTGCATCGGGTTTTACGATGAACAGGTTTTCGTAGATTCTCATTCTTCCTCGTTTGTGCCCGGGGCGCGACGATTAAATCTGGTCATGGACGAACTGACGCCCTCAGCAATAATGGATTCGGTTGCATCGGCCGCGAGACCGACGAACTCCTCCAGTGTTTCGTTCTGCTGCCGCGAAAACCGCGACAACAAGTAATCAGCTCCCTTTCCTGCGGTGAGCTGATAGCCGGGGTGCACCCCCAGCCGGACTCTCGGGAAATCCTGCGTCCCGAGTACGTCGATCACGTTCTGCGCGCCGTTGTGTCCGGCGGAAGAACCGCCTGGCCTGATCCGGAGCGAACCCCAGGGCAATGCCAGCTCGTCATAGACGAGGATCAGATCTTTCGGCTCCACTCCGTTCTTCTGCATCAGCGGCTTCACGGAGACTCCGCTGAGGTTCATGAACGTCTGCGGCTTCGCCAGAACCACAGTCTTTCCTCCAATTGTCCCCTGGCCGATGACAGCCTGGCATTCGACGCGCGAGAGGCGAATCGAATGGCGGGCGGCGAGAGCATCCACGACGAGAAAGCCGAGATTATGCGGCGTCGCGGCATACCGTTCGCCGGGGTTGCCCAGGCCGGCCACCAGGAACATGGAAGATTACTTCTTCTTGCCCTTGTCCGCGGCTGCCGGCGCGGCGCCTTCCTCTTCCTTCTTGCCCTTCTTGGCGACTTCGGGTTCGGCCGGGGCTGCAGCAGCGCCTTCGGCCGGGGTGGCCGCGACTTCTTCCTTGATGCCGACCACGTGAGCGATCACGGCGTCCGGCGAAGTCAGGACGCGGATGCCGTCGCCGACTTTGAGATCCGACACGCGGATGTTGTTGCCGATCATCAGTTCGGTGACATCGACGTCGAACTGGATCGGGATATCGGCTGGGATGCACTCGATTTCGATGGAGCGGGTGACCACGTCGAGAACGCCGCCCTGCTGCTTGACGCCCTTGGCTTCGCCGTGCGCATGCACCGGGATGGAGACGCGGAGCTTGCGGGCGAGGTCAATGCGCTTAAGGTCGATGTGGATCAGGGTGTCTTTGACGGGGTCGTACTGCTCATCGGCGACGATGACCGGGGTGCGTTCGACGCCGGTGATTTCGAGGTCAAAGATGGAGTTGTGGCCGGATTTGCTCCGGATGATTTTGAGAATGTCTTTGGGGTTGACACTGACCGACTGCGGGTCTTTGAACGCCCCGTAAACGATGGCCGGGATCTTTCCGGATGCGCGCGTACGACGCGCTTCATTCTTTCCGCGGGAGGCGCGAGGCTCCGCCGCGATGACGGTATCTAATCTCAAGTTTCGATCTCCTTAATCTCGCAAGTCCGTTTCGGTTGGGGCCGAGTCGTGGGTTGCGGGCAGCTGCCCGTGAGGGCGGCCGCAGATTCCCTTGTAAGGGGAAGCTTCATGGTAACACGGGGGCGCTGCCACTTTATATATGCATCTCCAGCCGGCGAGAGTTCGATCGGTGGGCGGATGTCCTCTAAAACCAACGCATGCTGCGTGGCGGGAAACGTGCAGGTAGCCTGGGCGCGGGATCGGTGTGCCGGGAAAAACTGAAGATTATGCCATCATCGGGGATCGCGGGACGGCCGCGCTGGTGGGGCGGGATGGTTCGATTGACTGGCTCTGCCTGCCGCGATTCGATTCTCAGGCGTGTTTTGCCGCCCTGCTTGGCAATGCGGACAACGGCCGATGGCTGCTCGGTCCGCTGGCTCAACCGACCAAAGTCAACCGGCGGTATCGCGAAGGCACCCTGATACTCGAGACCGAATTCGAAACGCGCGAAGGCACCGTCGCGGTCATCGATTTCATGCAGCGCCGCGACGGTGTTTATGACCTGATGCGGCTGATCGAGGGGCGCAAAGGCTGCGTGCCGATGCGGATGGAGCTTTGCATCCGCTTCAGCTACGGCGAGGTCGTCCCGTGGGTGGTCACGATGCCGGACGGCCGCATGCGAGCGGTGGCGGGGCCTCATCGGCTGACCTTGTCGACTCCGATTACGCATCGCGGAGAAAACCTGAAAACCGTGGCGGAATTCCAGGTCCACAAAGGCGCCCAGATCCCCTTCGTGCTGACGTGGGACGATTCCTGGCGGCCGATCGGCGAATCAGTGGATCTGCACCCGTCGCTCGAAGCGGTCGAGCGGCGATGGAAGAAGTGGTCGGATCGGTGTACAGTTTCGGGTGAATATCGGGAGGCGGTGCTTCGTTCGCTGCTCACTCTGCGGGCGCTCGAAGACGGCAGCACCGGGAGCATCGCGGCCGCGGCGACGACGTCGCTTCCGGAATGCATCGGCGGGACGCGGAACTGGGATTACCGCTACTGCTGGCTGCGCGATTCCACTTTCACGCTTTACGCGCTGCTCGAATCCGGCTATCACGACGAAGCGCGCGCGTGGCGCGACTGGCTGATGCGGGCGATCGCGGGCGCGCCCGAAAAAATGCAGATTCTCTACGGCATGGCGGGGGAGCGCCAGCTGCCGGAATACGAACTGCAGCACCTCGACGGCTATATGGGATCGAAGCCGGTGCGGATTGGCAATGCGGCGTCCGGTCAACTGCAGCTGGATGTTTATGGCGAGGTGCTGGATTCGCTGTACCAGTCGCGGCGCGCGGGGCTGGTTTCTTCGACCGACATCTGGGACATGGAAGTCGGGCTGGCGAAGCGTCTGGAGAGTCTCTGGCGTGAGCCCGATGAGGGGATCTGGGAGATGCGCGGCGGCCGGCGGAATTTCACGTGGTCGAAGATCATGGCGTGGGTCGCGTTCGACCGCGTGGTGAGGACGATGGAAGAGTTCGGCGCGCCGGGTCCGATCGAGCAATTCCGGAGCGTGCGGCAGGAAGTGCGCGCTGAAATCGAGAGCCGCGGATTCGACCCCGCGCTGAATTCGTTTGTGCAGTCATTCGGCAGCAAGCATCTGGATGCGACGCTGCTGCTGATACCGATTGTCGGGTTTCTGAAAGCGGACGATCCACGGGTGCTGGGCACGGTCGCGCAGATCGAAAGGGAGCTGCTCACGGATGGATTCGTGCGGCGGTACAACACGGATTCGAAGGTGGATGGACTGGAAGATGACGAAGGAGCGTTCCTCGCCTGCAGCTTCTGGCTGGCCGATAATTACGTGCTGCAGGGCCGCCTCGATGAGGCGCGCGAGTTGTTCCGGCGGCTGCTGGAATTGCGAAATGACGTTGGGCTGCTTTCGGAGGAGTACGACACGGCAGGGAAGCGGTTTGTGGGAAATTTTCCGCAGGCATTTTCGCATGTGGCGCTGGTGAATACCGCGCTCAATATTACGAGGATGAAGAAGCCGGCGCAGCATCGGGGAACGTGACGGCCGATTTCAGAATTTCTTCAAAACCGATGTTGTCAACCCGGAGGCTGCGCCGGGAGGCTTCGATCATCTGGTCCTGCGAGATTTGTTTCCAGTCGATGATGAGACCGTTGCGGAGCGCCAGTTGGCGGATGAATTCGCGCTGAGCGCGGCCGTTTCCTTCGCGAAAGGGATGAATGGCGTTGATCTCGCCGAGGTAGTGCGCTGCCCGGTTGGCAAACCGGGCCGGGGCGGCGCCGCGGAGGTGGTGCTCACTGCGGAGGTCGTCGAATGTTTTGTGAAGGCTGGGACGGACGAATTCGTGAAAGGCGAATGAATCGCCGGATTTCGAAATGTTCACGGTGCGGAATTCGCCGGCCCAGTCGAAGACGTCCTGGAAGATGTAGCGATGGATGGCCTGGAGGTGAGGCGCGTCGAAGAGGCCTGCCTGCTGTCGCCGCTCCATTTGCCGCAGACGCCGAGCGGTGGCATCTGCTTCAAACTGGTTCAGGATTCCGGCATCGCGGATATCGCGAAGATTTCTAAGGACGCTCGTTCCGGGGTAAACGTACGGGTCCATATTTGCGGTCGAGATGTTGATCGAAAGCCTGGTCGAGTTCTTCTGAGGTCAAATCGCCATCGACATACTTCTGGAACAGGGCCTGGGCTTCGGGAGAGATTTCCAGACCTTCCATTCGCACGCTGGCGAGCGCGTTCTCCACTTCCCGTTCACGCTGCGCGCGCGCCTGATCGACCGCCGATGCCGCCATGTCCCTATTTTATCGTTGGGGCGGCGGGAGCGGGTTCGGGTTGCGCCGCAGCCGCCGGTTGGGGCGGAGTCTTCACGACTGCCGGGAGTGATGCCAGGAATTTGCGGAAATCCTCGCGCTGGCGCAGCGTGTGGAACAGGAACTCCATGGCGAAACCGTCGGCGCCCTGCCGGACGACCTGGGCGAGAACCGAAACCGAGGTTTTCGGCTCGCGGCCGCGGAACGACAGTTTAATAATCGCCCCCGAATACCATTTCTCCGTCGTACAAATGTAAGCGCCGCTTTCGCTGATGTCGCGAATACCGCGGCCGGCGGGCGCGACGCCGTCCCAGTATTCGACCACCATTTCGCGCTCGGCCAGGCGTGGGGCGCGGCGGGGATCGTTCGGGTTGGAAACTGCGGGAGTGGGCAATCTGTCTTTGGGAAGGCGCATCGATTCTATACGTTCTATCGGCAACTCCGCCGAAAGATTTAGGCCGCGGGCGATACTGGTTCCTTGACATCGCCGGCACTGATTGAACTTCGAAACGTTACTGTGATGCGGGGCGAAAACATCGCGCTCCGCAATCTGAGTCTCACGATTGGGGCGGGGGAGCACGTCGCGATCCTCGGCCCCAATGGCTGCGGGAAATCCACGCTGATTAAAACGATCACGCGCGAGTGCTATCCGCTCGCCCGGGAGGAATCGAGCGTCACGATTCTGGGGGAACGCATCTGGAACGTGGTGGATTTGCGCAGCCTGCTCGGGATCGTATCGAACGATCTGATGGCGCAGTGCACGCGCGAGATCACGGGCTTCGAGATCGTGCTTTCCGGATTCTTTTCGAGCATCGGGATCTGGCCGAACCATCATGTGACGGATGCGCAGCGGCAGAAGACGCGGGAGGTGCTGGAACTGCTCGACGCGTCGCATCTGGCGGAGAAGCCGGTGGAGGAGATGTCGTCCGGCGAGGCGAGGCGGATGCTGATCGGACGCGCGCTGGTGCACGGTCCGCGGGCGCTGCTGCTCGATGAACCCTCGACCAGCCTCGACTTGTTCGCGCAGCACGAACTGCGGCAGACGGTGCGGAAGCTGGCGCAGCAGGGGCTCGCGATCATTCTGGTGACGCATCATCTTTCCGATATCATTCCGGAGATCGACCGGGTGATCATGATGCGAAACGGAGAAGTGGCGGGCGATGGACCGAAGCGCGAGATGCTGACACCAGCCCGGCTGCGCGATCTATTTGGCGTAACGGTGGAACTGGCCGAGCGCGACGGTTACTATCACTTGTGGTGAGCCCGCCCGAACCGAATTCAAAACCCGTGGCTGAACCGCGATGGCCCGCGCTCGTGGCCGGCTTCGGCATCGGGGTGCTTTTTTATCTGATGCCGGAAGCGCTTACGGTCGGTCCGCGATGGCTGCCGCTGGCGCTGATTGCCGCGATGTTTATTCCATCGAACGTCTTTCACCGACGGGGCAATCTGCAACTGAACGACATCTTCGCTTACGCCGGGCTGGTGGTGACGACGATCGCGCTCGCTTCTTCGCTTGTGCTGCTGATCCTGCGGCTGCCGAAACATATCGATCCGCCCGGTGAGCTTTTGCAGGCAGCGGCAGAGTTGTGGCTGAGCAACATTCTGGTGTTTGCGTCGTGGTACTGGCGGCTCGATGGCGGCGGTCCGAACGAGCGCGACCGGCGGCATACCCATCAGGCGGGCGCATTTCTGTTCCCGCAGATGACGCTGAGCGCGGAGCTGCGGAAGACGCTGGGGCAGCATCCGTGGAATCCCGGGTTCGTGGATTATCTTTTTCTGGCGTTCAACACGAGCACGGCATTTTCGCCGACCGATGTGCCGGTGCTGACGCGCTGGGCGAAGGTGATGATGATCGTGCAATCGGCGATTTCACTCGGTTCGCTGGCGCTGGTGGCGGCGCGCGCGGTCAACATTCTTTAGCGCGACGCGTGGAGGCGGGAGGTAGCGCGCGGCGAGATCGTCGAAATCGGCGGGCGTGACCAGATGGAAGCGGATTTCGAGCGAGCTGAAGCGGCGAATCTCTTCCTGCATTTCTTCGCCCGGGAGTTCCGGTCCCGCGAGGTAGAGTTCGCCCGCGGCGATGCGGAACGGCAGAACGCGCCATTTCCGCGCGAGGGCGGCGGGGAGGGTCCGCGTGACAGGCAGCGAGATTTCGGAAGGCTCCGGCGCTCCCACCTCCAGACGATTCTGCAGAGCCAGCGCGATATAAAGGCCGTCTTCGGTGAGGTCGCCGAGTGTGATGAGATGTTCGCCGAGTCTGTGTCCGTTGGGCAGGGAATCGATCGCGCGATCGAGCTGGGCGGGTGAAATCCAGCCGCCGACGGTGAGGATCTCGCCCAGTTTCCTGCGGTCACTGAGAAGCGCGGCACGGCTGGGGTAGACGTGTTCGGTTTTCACCCAACGCAGAGGCTCGCCGCGCCACTTCGCCTTCGCGTAGCCGGCGATGGCGCGGCAGGAGGCCCAGCAGTTGATCCAGTTGCCCCAGACGATGCGCAGCGGCACGGCAGCGGCGAAGGGGAATCCATAGATGCGGGTGCTGGCGGCCATGCGGATGGTGGTGTGAAGGCACTGCAGGGCGAGTCCGGCGGCGGCCATGGGCGCCCACCAGGCGATTTCGTGGCCGAACTGCCATTCACGGTGCAGTGACGCCGCGAACGCGAATGTCATTACGCCGTAGAGGAAGACGAGGTTCGTCAGCGGGCCCACAATGTTTCCGACGAGACTCTTGCGGTCGCGCCAGAACCAGTAAGCGTGAGCGAGGGTTTCCCCAAAAGAATGAAATTCCCAGGACTGGAGCGCGATGCCGGTGATCCAGCGCGTGCGCTGTCGTACCGCGTTGGGGAGGCTGCGGGGAAAGTATTCGCG
>CAZPZE010000572.1:0-2495 GCA_964590625.1 uncultured Solibacteraceae bacterium | reverse complement strand
GCGACGACCGTCAACACGATCGATTACGCGCACATTCCGGCCCAGACGATTTTCGACACGTCGGGCGGGAAGATGGCGGCGGTCGATCTCAAGGTGCTGGCGAAGCGCGTGGGCTACGTGATGGGGTCGGACGACAAGATGCCGGAGGCGATCCGCCAGATGGGATGCCAGGTGGATCTGCTCGATGAGAAGACGCTGACGAGCGGCGATCTGAGCGTGTATGACGCGATCGTGACGGGGCTGCGGGCGTATGCGGTGCGGGCGGATCTGCGGGCGGCGCAATCGCGGCTGTTCGATTACGTGAATCGCGGCGGGACGCTGGTGGTGCAGTACAACCGGCTGGACGACCGGCGCATCAGTCCTTCGGTTTCCGAAGCGTTCGATCACATGGGGCCGTATCCGTTCACGTTGTCGCAGGGCAACAGCGAGCGGGTAACGGAAGAGGACGCGCCGGTGAAGATCCTGAATCCTTCATCGACGATTGTGCAGACGCCGAATGCGATCACGGCGGCGGATTTCGCCGGGTGGGTGCAGGAGCGCGGCGTGTATTTCGCAGATACCTGGGACTCCAAATATGAGACCCCTTTCGAAACGCATGACACCGGAGAGAAGGAACTCAAAGGAGCGTTATTGTACGCGCGCTATGGAAAAGGTGCATATATTTACACGTCATTTTCCTGGTTCCGGGAATTACCCGCCGGCGTGCCGGGAGCATTTCGGATTTTTGCGAATCTGTTGAGCGCGGGAAAAACGGCCGGGAGATAGCTCCGGACAACATCGGGAGATAGCCCGGTCGTTAACGTGAAACGCGAAGTGGGTTTTCGCGCACGGTATAGTGGAAAATCGCTCATGCTCGAAGTCTGCGCGCTAACGGACCCAGGTCAAGTCCGGCGATCCAATCAGGATGCTTTCCGCATCGTGCGGGAACTCGGGCTGTTCATGCTGGCGGATGGCATGGGAGGCGCCCGGGGCGGCGAGCAGGCGTCCCAGATGGCTGTGGAAGCGATCGAGAAATCGATCCGCCGGTCTTCCCATCGCGATGCGGCGGCGCTGCTGAGCGCAGTCGAAGAAGCCAACGATCTGGTGCTTTCGGCGGCGAGTCATGATCCCAGCCTTGAAGGCATGGGTACGACGGTTGTCGCAGTCCTGGAGACGCGGCCGAACGACCTTGCGATCGCCAGTGTGGGGGACAGCCGGGCGTACGTGCTGCATGACGGTGAACTGCGGGCGGTCACGAAGGATCAGACCTGGGTGGAGGAAGTCGGGGCCGGGATGGGGCTCGATGAAGCCAGCCTGCGGAAGCATCCGATGCGGCATGTGCTGACGATGGCGGTGGGAGTGGCGTCAGCGGTCCGGATTCTCTACTATGCGGTGGAACTGGCGGTGGATGACACTTTGCTGCTGACGACGGACGGATTGCACGGGGTGGTACCGGACTGTGAGATCGGAAGGATTCTGCGGGAAGGGGAGGGAACACTCCAGCAGCGATGTGAACGGCTGATGGAAGCCGCTCACGCTGCCGGAAGTCCCGATAATGTTACGGTGATGCTGATGCGGCCGGCGCGGGAAAATGCCGGCGCGCCCGCGTAGAGCCCCGTCCGCGGCTTATTCGCCGTGGGCCGAGGTGTCGCGGCGGAGCCAGTCGCGCAGGGCTTCGCGGTTGAGGCTGATGCCTTTGCGGGAGTATTTCAGGTATCCCTGGCGGCGAAGCTGGTTCATGTAATGGGTGACGATTTCGCGTGACGTGCCGACGTACTGCGAGAGCAGTTCGTGGGTGAACGGCATCATGTCGACCGAGCCATCGCCGCTGTCACGGCCGAGGCGCTCGGAGAAGCGAATCAGCGAACGAACGAGACGCCGTCCGATGTTATCGATCGAGAAGCTCTCGATCCGGGCGCCGAATTCCTGCGAGCGGCGAACAAGAAGCTGCACGAGCGCGATTCCGAGGCGCGGGCGGCGAACCACCAGCTCTTCGATTTCGGCCGTGGACCACGTCATCACCTTCGTGGCGTCGAGGGCAACGGCCTCTTCGGTCCGCTGTTTATCGCCAAGGAAGCCACATTCGCCGAAGAATTCATCCGGCTGATAGATATCGACCACTACCTGCCGCCCGTCATCTGCCGTGCGGCACACCTTAACCTTCCCGTCAATTACGAGATAAATGCTGTTGGATACCTGAGAGCGGCCGTAGATCAACTGGCCTCTCGAATACTCCACGATCGTGGAGCAGGGAAGATAGGCAAGCGGATCTTCCATAAGCTCCCGATTGTCGACATTCGCGGGAGCGGCGGCAGTGCCCATGTAATTGTTACGCGCCGCGTCTGGTCTTGATTCGACAGGGGATGTATTAAACATAGTGTGTACTCAATATAACAACGATACCGGGGTCCGTCAATTATCCTTATGTTTGACTTATGTACCTCTAGCAGAAGTACTATTACTCTCTTGGCACGTCGACGGCCAAATCGTAACTGCTCGCACACCAGGGATGTTAC
>CAZPZE010000571.1:0-2268 GCA_964590625.1 uncultured Solibacteraceae bacterium | reverse complement strand
GCGGCCTTAGTCGCCCATCGACGGCTGCAGCTCAAGCATTGGTTCGGTTCGGGGCCGGCGCTTCAGCGCGAGGACAAACCAGACCATCGTGAATTCGCCGAGCGCGAAGATCGAATCGCCGGGTACGCGCATCCAGCGCAGGCGCTGCATCAGCGGTGTATGCAGGAATTCGGCGCTGCGCGCATACCAGTAGCCGTGATCCACTGACGCCCAGGTCTGCAGCAGGCCTACCGGCAGCAGGCTGCCGACGCACATCAGGAACAGACCGATGTTCATCGCCCAGAAAGCAAAACGCAGCCGGCCTTCGTGCCATTCGAGCTCCGGCATCATGGCCCGCAGGCAAACGAGCATCAGCCCCATTCCCAGCATGCCGTACACACCGAACAATGCGGCGTGTCCGTGCAGCGGAGTCGTGTTCAGGCCCTGCATGAAGTAGAGTGCGATCGGCGGATTGATCATGAATCCGAACAGTCCCGCGCCCACCATGTTCCAGAAAGCCACCGCGACGAAGAAGTAAACCGGCCAGCGGTAGCGGTCCGCCCATGGCGTCAGCTTGCTGCGGCGGATGTCTTCCACCGCGCCGAAGCCGACGAGCGACAGCGGCACCACTTCGAGCGCGCTGAACACGCTTCCCCACGCCAAAGCCACTGACGGCGTGCCGGAGAAGTACAGGTGATGGCAGGTGCCGATGATGCCGCCCGCGAGATAGATCGATGTCGAGAGCAGCGCGGCGCGCGTGGCGCTCGTCATGCCGATCAGTCCGAGCCGCGCGAAGAAGAATGCGATCACCGTGGTGGCGAATACCTCAAAGAAGCCTTCCACCCAGAGGTGAACCACCCACCAGCGCCAGTATTCCACCATCGAGATGTGTGTGTGCTGTCCCCACGTCAGGCCTGCGCCGTAGAACATGCCGATGGCGGCGCTCGAAATCACGAAGAGCCACAGCAAATGCGGCGTCTTCGCGCCGCGCTGCCGCAGCATCGGGAGGATGGGGCGCAGCGTCAGCCCCAGCCAGATCAGCAGGCCCGCGAACAGCAGCCACTGCCAGCCGCGTCCGAGATCGGTGTATTCGTAGCCCTGATGGCCCCAGAAAAAGGCGGTGGAATCCGACAGCTTGTTCTGAATGCTCAACCATTCCCCGGTGAGCGAGCCGACGACGATCACCAGCAGCGCGCCGAAGAGAACGTGAACCCCCAGCCGCTGATACTTCGGCTCGTATCCGCTCACCAGCGGGCCGATGAAAAGGCCCGCCGCCAGCCATGCGGTCGCGATCCAGAAGATGCCGAGCTGAACGTGCCACGTGCGGCTGACCGCATACGGAAGATACTTCGCCAGATCGATTCCGTAAAAGCCGTTGCCTTCCACGCCATAGTGCGCCGTCACCACGCCCATCAGCATCTGCACGAGAATCAGCCCCGAAACGGTCCAGAAATATTTCAGGGTGGCTTTCTGTGAGGGCGTCGGCTTCCAGGAGCCGAGAGGATCAGTGCGCGGCAGATCAGCAGGCGCTTCTTCCGCCTTCTGAGAAGCGTTCCACCACACGAGCCCGCAAATGCCGGCGAGCAGCATGATGATGCTCACGCCGGTCCACATCACCAGTTCGCCGGAAGGACGATTGCCGATCAGCGCTTCATGCGGCCAGTCCTGCGTGTAGCTGGCGCTGGCGCCCGGGCGATTGGTGCTCGACGCCCACGCGGTCCAGAAAAAGAACGAAGCCATGTCTCGCATGCGATCCGCGGAGCGGATGGCTCCCGGCGGAATCGAATACGCTGCATTGCCGTTGATGAAGACGTCGGAATAGTGATCGAGCGCGGCCTGGTAGGCGCGTGCGCGCACCGGATCGACCGTGATCGTATTGGTGCGGGCGTCCCACGTGTTGGTGCGATACATCTGTTCGAGCCGGCCGCGCAGCTTTGCCTGATCTTCGGCGCCGAGGTGATCGTAGTCGCGCCCGAATTCGTTGTGGCTCCATTCGTCCAGGACGAACAGCAGCTCGCGATGCAGCCAGTCCGCGGTCCAGTCCGGGGCGACGTAACTGCCGTGTCCCCAGACGGAGCCGACTTCCATACCGCCCATCGATTGCCAAACATTCTGGCCGCGCTCGATGGCGCCGTCCGCCACCACCACTTCGCCGGTCGTAGTGACGACTCGGGTGGGAATGGGCGGCTTCTCTTCGTTAATCCGCGTGCCGATCCATCCGAGGACAGAGAACGACGCCGCCATGACAAGGGCAAATGCGATCCAGAGTTTTTTCATATTTCCGTTGCT
>CAZPZE010000570.1:0-3767 GCA_964590625.1 uncultured Solibacteraceae bacterium | reverse complement strand
TATTTGCTGCGGGCGTATAACGCGGAAGCGAAGCGCGAGGCGTGGGAGGATCTGAAGAAGGCCTTGCACTTTGTGTACGACTAGCGAACTCGGGAAGTAGCGGACGCACAACGCCTAGCGGAAACTTTCGGTGCGCTTATTGAGGACAAAATTCAGGTGAACGGGCCTTCCGGTTGGCAACACCTCTAATGCACCAGAACGGGCCACTTGACGCTGAACTCCCTCGCCTACCCAGATCTTGGCCTCGACCGTGTAGCGAATTCCCTCCAGCGCTTCAAATTGCGCCACGCCCTGGGCGTCAGTCACCGCATGTGCCGCAGTTCTGTCCCCAACGTCGCCCCATACATCGACGCCGGCAGCTGGCCGTCCGTCGGACCATTTGACCTCCGCCTCAATAAGGCGAACAGCTGATGGCTGGGGCAGGCGGAATGCAGAAATGACTTTGCGCTCTCCTGGTGCCAGATGGACGGACGAGACTCCGTTGTTTGCCCATCGCGTTGGAACGTATGGAGTCTCTGGATCGGGCGCCTCGAACAGGTTTACTCCGATCTGGAAGTCGCCCCGGGGCAGTCCACTAAACGAGAATTCCCCCATTGCGCCTGTCGTAGCTTTTTTCTCGGCATAGTAGATCGGCTTGCCTTGTCCATCTAACCGTAGAAGTTCAACGCGCACCTTTTGCGCGGGTAATCCCGCGCGATCAGTCAGCGCGCCTTCTATCGATCCGGAGCCTATCATGTCGAATTCGGCGGCAGCACATCCAGCGGAAGGAACCTCAATGTCGCGCGCACGCCACGTTGATCTATCTCCCGGTAGGGAAGGTTCGACTCGATACGACCGGCCGGCCGCCGCGGGCATCGTGTAGTATCCGTCAGCGTCTGTAACCGCGGTGCGCGTGATTCCATTCCCCGTTGCGGTGATTTTCACGCCGCGCAGGCCTGGAATATCGAAACCGAAGATTCCGAAGTTCGCATCTTCGGTCACGCGGCCTCGTATCTCCGGTGCTGCCGTGCCTGCTTTGAATTGCCGCAGGTAGATCAGGTCGGCATTCATTCCCGAATCGCGATTGTCCATCTCGCGGGTTCCAGAACATTCTGGCGCCGAATACACAATCGTCGTCGGACTCATTCCAACGGGCAACGGCTTAGGCTTCAACTCCCCCGGCAGCGTTGACACCATGGCGGTATCGGAGAGTATCTGCATACCTCCGTAGCCGAAGACCAGCAGCCGTGTCCCCACCGGGTACTCGGCGTAACAGGAAGTAAAACTTCCGGGATCGATCCAGACGTCGTGGACACCGGAAGGAAGTCCCTTGAATGCCTGTTCAACCGTAAAACGAACGAATGTTCGCTGACGGAGTCCCAAGGCAGGATCATGATCTGTAAACGTTACGGTCCCGATGAAAACAACTTTGGCATGGGCTACATAGGCGCAAGCCGGACCAGGAAGCCCGCAATCGCACGCTGAGGCTGTGGGCAGAGATATTTGCGCCAGCAGGAGCGCAATGGCAAGCCAGACTCGCATCGCACCTGGCAGAATACCATTCTTTGGGCTCGTAGGGATTCGGCGAGACCGGAAGTGTCCAGCGAATCGCAGCCCGACCCTTCGCGCCCCGCGAGGGAGGATCGTTTTAAGATTTCTCAGCCGCATTGCGTGTATGGCAGGCATTACGACTGGGGAGCTTCCGGGGGGGCGCGACGTCGTAACCCTGTTGGCGCGATGGAGATAATCGAGAGAGCCAAACCGCTGCACTGGCGGTTGAAGGTCGCGTTCTGGTTCGACGTGACGCTTGCGGTCTCTGTCTGTGCGCCGCAGACTGTGCCCGCGACTGGGCTGGTGATTCATGAGTGGCTGGGGCTCGCGCTGGTGACTATGGTCTACGCGCGCCTGCTGCTTTCCCGGAGTTGGATTGCCTCGAACACGCGCCGTTATTCAATGTTTGATAGTGGTGGAGATCGGCAGCGTCGCAAAAAGTCGTCGAAATGGCGATGAGGGCAAATGAGGATAGAACAGCCTGGTGCGGCCGAAAGAGTTTGTTGAGCCGCGCCAGAAAAATGCCCGAGAGCACGGGATATCACCTTCCGGTCGGGACACGTGGGACGTCAGTTTAACCGAAGTTCCTTCGCTGGTCCAGCGTCGAATGCTGCAGTAGCCGGCCTTTAATCCATATTGCGCCGCGATACGGTCATACGCCCGCTAAGACAGCGATCCACTCATCGCTGTGGTCCGCAAAATGCTCCCTCATGAGCGCTGTGTTTCCCGTTCGCAAGATTCTGCTTACAGTCGGCTGCTGCGGGCGGAGTCCAGCCGTGCGCGTGCCCGCGTCAGGAAAGCGCTCACTCATGGTTACTCTCCGATTCGCGACTCGGAATCGCTGCGCGATTTCGCGCAGCCGTGAGCTTTAAGCAGCAGGCACAATTCGGGAGGAGAATGATCGCCGCCGTGGAAGCATCAGCCGACAATCCCAGAGCCGACCTGAAGGTGGCCGTTAACGGTACTCCATACTTCTGCGAGCCCGGTCAGACTCTGCTGAGCGTAATCCAGCGTGCCGGCGTTGAGCTGCCGACGTTATGTCATGATCCCCGAATCAAGCCATCCGGAAGTTGCCGTTTGTGTCTTGTCGAAGTGGACGGATCGAGCCACGCGGTTAGCGCCTGCACAACACCCGCGCTCAATGGAATGAATATCTGGACGCACACCAGAGCGCTTGAGGATGGCCGCAGAGCCATACTCTCGATGCTTGCCGAGCGCTACCCGGTATCGGCGGTCAGCGAATGGCCGGCAAAGCAATTTCATCGCTGGTTGCGGCATTACGAAGTAATCGCCAAATCTCAAAATGCCGCGAAAGTGGACGATTCCCATCCCTACATTCAGGTCGATCTGTCGCGCTGTATCGACTGTTACCGGTGTGTTCGGATCTGCGCGGAACTGCAGGGCCAATTTGTATGGAACATCTGGAACAGAGGTGAGGAGACACGAATCGCCGCCGATGAAGACGTTCCGTTCGGAGCCAGCAGCTGCGTTTCCTGTGGCGCGTGCGTCGATAGCTGCCCGACGGGAGCGCTGGAAGACAAGCAGCTTCTGCAGCGCGGGCCGGCCGCTTCATGGACGAGAACCACATGCCCGTACTGCGGCACGGGCTGCGAAATGCATGTTGGTGCTGCCGGAGATCGTCTTATTTCTGTACGCCCGGTGATGGATGCGCCTGTAAACCGCGGTCATTTGTGCGTGAAGGGCAGATACGCATTTGATTTTGTTCATGCGGGAGATCGCGTCACGTCGCCGATGATTCGGCGTCAGGGCGGCGCCTGGCGGAAGGTTTCCTGGCCGGAGGCAATTGACCACATTGGAGATCAGCTCTCCCGCGTCATGAAAAGTCACGGGCCGGACGCCATCGGACTGCTGGGGTCGGCCCGGGCGACCAACGAAGAGAACTATGTTGCCCAGAAATTTGCGCGCGTGGTTCTGGGTACCAACAATGTCGATTGCTGCGCCCGAGTGTGCCATGCGCCAACGGCGGCGGCTATGGGCACGATGCTCGGCACCGGCGCGGCGACCAATTCGTTCAACGATATCGAGGACGCGAAGACGATATTGATTTTCGGGGCGAATCCGACTGAGAACCACCCGATCGTCGGTGCGCGCATCAAACAGGCGGCGATTCGTGGAACCCGGCTGATCATTGTGGATCCGCGGCGAACTGAACTGGCTGGCTGCGCCACTATGCATCTGGCCATCCGCCCCGGGACGAATGTGGCTCTTCTGAATGC
>CAZPZE010000569.1:0-4042 GCA_964590625.1 uncultured Solibacteraceae bacterium | reverse complement strand
TGCTTTCCGCGAGGATGAGGTCCTCGATGTTGTCGCCATTCACATCCGCGACTATTAAGGATTTGTCCGACGTTCCTACCGCGATTGGGCTGGCTGGGTTGAAGGTGCCATCGCCGACGCCGAGGAGGATCGAGACATTCGTGCTCAGCTGATTCAGAACCGCGATATCGTACTTGCCGTCACCGTTGAAGTCACCGGTCGCGAGAGCGATCGGACCGGATCCGACTGAGATTGGACTGCCGGACGCCTGGGTGTAGGCGCCGGTGGCGCTGCCGAGCATCACCGTCACGTTGTTGTCCTGGTTGTTCGCGGTAACGACGTCCTGATAACCATCGCCGTTAAAATCCCCTAGCGCGATGACATTGGGAGAAGCGCCGACCGTGTACGGCCCGTTTGCAGAAGAAGTAAACGTGCCGCTCGTACCCGGAGTCAGAATCAGGAAACTGCGGGTGACAGCCGGGGCCGGGGTGAAGCTGGCATTGCCGTTCTGCGTGGCCTGCAGGGTGCAGGATCCGTTGATCAGCATGATCACCAGATCACCGGTCATTTTGCAGATCGACGGCGTGGTGGATGCCAGTGTGACGGGAAGGCCGGAACTGGCCTGCGCAACCACGGGGAACGGAGGATCGCCGCGGAAGTGGTCGAGAATGGGCGTGAACGTGATGGTCTGCGGGGCTGCGACGGTAACGTTGAAGCTCTGTGTCACGGGGTTTGCCGGCGCCCAGGTGGAGTCGCCGGCCTGGTTGGCGGTGATGGAGCATTGACCCGCGGCGAGCAGCGTGACGGTGGTTCCGCTCACGGTACAGGTGGACTGTGTGGTCGAAGTGAATGACACCGCGAGTCCGGATGTTGCGGTAGCGGCGATCTGAATGGGAGATGCGGCGAGAGGGGCATCGCTCAGGGGAGCGAATGAGATGGACTGCGCGGACTGCACGTCTATCGTGATGGTGTTGCTGACGGAATCCGCATTGCCGTTGGCGCCGGTGAAGTGAGCGGTGAGCGGGTGGAGGCCGGGTGTGAGTCCGGCTGCGGTGAAGGAGAATGGACTGGTCGATTCGGGCGCGGTGGCGACAAGCGTCGCGCCTTCCATCAGAGTCGCGCTGCCGCTCAGCGGATTAAAGCCGGAGGGGCTCACGGTGAGCGTGAATGGCACAGAGGCCCCGGCGGGAACGTTGAGAGGTGAAGTGGTGCTGAGGGTGGACGCGCTTGCGGCAGTTGCGCCGAGAACGACGCTCACCACAGAGGCGTCGGTGCTGAGTGAGGCGACGTCCATGCGTCCGTCATTGTTGAAATCCCCGGAAACCATGGCATAAGGGAGAGTCAGGGCAAAGGGACTGCCGAGCGCCTGAGTGAAATTCAGAGAGCCGTTGTTCTGGAGGACCGTCAGTCCGATTCCGCCGAAGCCGACCCCAAGGTCAGGCCGGCCGTCGCCATTGAAGTCGCCCACCGCGACGCTGGTTGGAATGGAGCCCGCCGCCGGACTTGCAGCGACATGGAATCCGCCCAGTCCATCACCTGACAGCAGCGACACGCTACCGGCGCCCTGATTGACGACAGCGAGATCCTGGTTGCCGTCAGCATCGAAATCGCCCGCGGCTACAGCAATTGGCGCGGTACCCACGGCGATCGGCCCGTTGGGCTGTGTAAATCCGCCGGCCCCGTCGCCGAGCAGAACGAAGACCTGGTTGTTCTGGAGGTCGACCGCTGCAATATCCTGCCTGCCGTTGCTATCGAAATCTCCGATGCTGAACGCGATGAGCGTTCCATTGAACGTTGTCTGGAAAAGCGGGGTGAACCCACCCATGCCGTTACCCGCGAACACGGTCACGTCCGGGCCCAGGGTGCTGACAAGGTCAGGAAGTCCGTCGGAGTTGAAGTCGCCGACGGCGAAGGTAAGGGCGTAGGTATTTGCCTGGAACGGGCCGCCCGCGACGGGCGTCAGCGTTCCGCCGGCGCCGCCGAGCAACACAGAAAAGGTGGCATCGGAATTGGATGTCACGACATCGGAATATCCATCCCCGTTGAAATCCGCCGCAGCTATGGCGATGGGGCTCGGGCCGCTGGCGAAATCGCCCGCGGACTGGAACCCGCCCTGTCCATCGCCGAGCAGAACCGTAACGGAACTGGCCGTGGAATTGGAAAGCGCGATGTCCGGGATGTGATCGCCGTTAAAATCGCCGAGCGCAACTCCGGAAGGACTGCCCGTGAGGGGGATATCGGGATTTGCCGCAAAGCGGCCGGAGGGTGCGCTGAGAGCGACGGGAAAACTGAATGAAGTGGTGACTGCGGGCGAGTAGTTGGCGTTTCCGCTCTGTACGCCCTGCAGAGTACAGGTTCCGGCGGTGAGTGGAGTGACGAGCGTGCTCGCGACGCGGCAGACGGCCGGCGTCAGGCTGGTGACGGTCACCGGCAGGAGCGAAGTAGCGTGCACGCCGAACTGGAACGGCGAGGTTCCGATGTACGCGGTCGAGATGCTGTTGAAGAAGATCGCCTGCGAGCCGATGGAGATATTGAAGCTCTGGGTGACCGGGTTCGCGGCCAGATACTCGCTGTCTCCCGGCTGGCTCGCGGTGATGGAGCACTGGCCAATCGCGATCATCGTCAGCAGATTGCCGCTGACGGTACAGGTGGACGTTGTGTTCGAGGTGTAGGCGACGGTAAGGCCGGAATCCGCCGTGGCGGTGAGGGCAAACGGCTGCGGGCTCATGCCGCGGTCGGTGAGCGAATTGAACGTAATGGTTTGGGGCCCCTGCACCGCGAACGTGAGGCTATTGCTGACGGAGGCCGAGCTGCCCGATCCGCCGCTATAGAAGGCTGTAATGACGTGGGTGCCCGGCGTGAGCGGGGGCGTCGTGAATGAGAAGGGGTTGGCGAACTGGCCGGAATTTCCCAGCGGAGTGGTCCCATCCTCGAAGGTCATGGTTCCGGTGGGCGGATTGAAGGCGCCGCCGGGATTGGTGACGCTCACTGTCAGCGGAACGGCGGTGTTCGGGGTGATGTTCAGCGGGGAGGTCGTGCTCAGAACGGAAGTAGTGGCGGCGAGACCGCCCTGCAGGATGGTGACGTCATCGCCTGCGACCTTGGCCACAGCCAGGTCATCGAATCCGTCGGTATTGATATCGAGTTCGGCAAGAGCGAAGGGCTGCGGGCCGGCACTGACGCTGTGGACGCCAAAGGCGCCATGGCTGTCTCCCAACAGGATGGAGACAGTACCGGCGGCGAAATTCGCGGTGGCAAGATCCGGGAAGCCTTCTCCGTTGAAATCCCCGGCCACGATTTGGGCAGGGCCGGAATCAACGGTAATCGGACTTCCCACAGCCGTGAATGCTCCCGCACCGTTGCCCTGGAAAAGTGAAACGGTGCCGTCGTTAAAGTTCGAGACGGCGAGATCCGGTTTGCCGTCCAGGTCGTAATCGATGACGGTAACGCCGTCCGGATGCGCGCCGGTGGTGAGACCGCTGCCGGACGGAGTGAATCCGCCGAGTCCATCGCCGAGCAGAATGGTCACGCTGTTGGCATCGGCATTGGCGACGGCGAGATCCTGCTTGCCATCGCTGTTGAAATCGCCCACCGCAATCGCATCGGGGTTTAGAGCAACCGCCACAGCGCTGCCGAAAGAAGAAAAAGTGCCATCGCCGAGGCCGCGAAGGAGCGCGACGGTATCGTCAAGAGAATTGGCAACGGCCAGGTCCGGGACGCCATCGCCATCAAAATCGCCTGCAGCGACCGAATCCGGCGCGTTGCCGGTGGCGGGTCTTTGCTGCTGTGGAACGAATGCGCCGGTGCCGTTGTTCAGAAGGATGGTGAGCTGACCGTCCGCCTCATCGGCGGTAACCAGATCGAGATTGCCGTCGCCGTTGAAATCCGCGGCAGCGATCGAGATGGGGGCATTCCCCACCGGGTATTGATTCGTATAGGCGGCGGAGAAATTGCCGCCGGAGTTGCTGCCGATAACGACCGTGATGTTGTTGGTGTGATCGTTGGCGGTGGCAAAGTCGGCAACGCCATCGTTATCGAAATCACCGACCGCGATGCCATAAGG
>CAZPZE010000568.1:0-5099 GCA_964590625.1 uncultured Solibacteraceae bacterium | reverse complement strand
CGCGCGCGCAGGCGAGCTAGCCGGCCGCCGCCGACCGCCGCTCAATCTGCTGTTTCAGCAGCTTACCAACCTGCAGGAATTCGTCGAGATTGGAAGGCTTGCGCAGGTACATCGTCGCCCCCAGACTCATCGCCACCTGACGGTCGCGAGCCGAATCGGATGAGCTGAACACAATCACCGGCACATTCCGCCACGCCTCGCTCTCGCGAATCCGCTGCAGCACGATGCGCCCGTCGATCCTCGGCAGGTTCAGATCCAGGATCACCAGTTCGGGGGCGGCGGCCCAGCCGGCATCCACTTCGCCGGCAAAGTGAATTGCCTTTTCCCCGTCCGGCTGCACCACGACTTTCAGCGCCACCTGCTGTTCGGCAAGCGCCAGCTCGATGAGAGACACATCTCCCCAGTTGTCTTCCGCAATCAGGATGTAAGGGCCATCCGGCGGCGACAGAGTTGTCCCCGAATCACGTCTCTGCTGGAAGTGTGAAATAAAAAGTCGACCCCCTCCCTGGTTCCGACTCTACCCAAATCCGTCCCCCGGCCCGCTCCACGAATTTCTGGCAGATGGCGAGCCCCATGCCTGTCCCCGAATATGCTTCCGTGGTGTGCAGGCGTTTGAAAACACCGAAAATCTGGCGCGTGTACTTCTCGTCGATTCCGATCCCGTTGTCGGAAACCGAAAACCGCCACATGCTCCCGTCGAGCTCCGCATCCACGTGGATGCGGGGCAATTCCTCCGGCCGCCGGTATTTGATGGCGTTTCCGATGAGATTCTGGAAAACCTGCGAGAGCTGGACCGGCAGAATCGGAACGGCGGGCAGGTTTCCGCGCGTCACCTGGGCGGAATGGTCCTGCATGGCTGTCTTCAGGTTGAGCAGCGCGGTCTCGAACGCCTCGTTCGCATCCGCGGCGCCGGAACTCTGGCCCGATGTCCCGGATGCCGCCGTCCAGGCGAGCAAATCGCGAATCAGCGCCTCCATGCGGACCGCGCCTTTCATCAGGTAATCGAGATATTTCGCGGGCTCCGGCTCCAGGTTTTCGCCGAGGTTGCGGCGCAGCAGCTCACTGTAGATCGAGATCGAGCGAAGCGGCTCCTGCAGATCGTGCGAAGCGGAGTGCGCAAACTGGCTCAGATCGTCATTCGCGCGCCGCAGGTCCTCGTTGGATCGCCCTAGCGCCCGCTGCGACCGGCGCAGTTCCTCGGTACGTCGCTCAATGGTTCCGGCCGATTGGAGCGCGCAGGAAGCCAGCCGCCCCAGCACGCCCGCCATCTTTGTCTTCCCGGCGATGAACGTCGCGGGCGAATGCCAGTAAAAAACCAGGGTTCCCGGCCGGTCGTCAGCCACGTGAAGCGGGATGATCAGCATGCTGCGGATTCCCTCCGCCCGCAGCGCCTCGTGGCGGGCGGAGAGATAAGGCGATTTCTCCACATCTTCGAAGATCAGGGGTTCCTTCGGAGCCTGGCGCGCGGGCGCAAGGCGTTGCGACTGGCAGAACGCCTCGGAGAGCCCTGCCGACGCCGAGACGCTCCACGTCTGGTCATCGGCATTCTGCTGCCAGATCGCGTAGCCGTCAGCCGCGATGAACTGCTTTCCCAGTTCGATGGTGGTATCAAGAACTTCGCGGCAGGTACCAGCCAGAATAAGGCGGCTGGATGCTTCCACCAGCAGCGCCAGATCGTTGGCGGATTCGATCGAGGCGGGCAGCGCCGCCATCGCGGGAGGCATCGCAGTACTCACCCTTGTGGCGGTTTCTGCCATTTCTGAGTCAATCGTAACAGCTTTTCGGAAGGGTAACCGTGGCAGGAAAAATCACCACGCGAGATTCGACACGATCAGGAAGAGAAAAGGAGGGATTGAACCCAGGGAGATAGGTCCAACCCCTCCTTGTGAACCGGCGAGCCTTTTTCTTGCCTTCCTGAGAACTGCTTTGTCGGGAAACAGCCCTCTTGCTGCAGGATCGGGCCAGCCAGATAAGGCGCCCGCCGCATGAACGGCGGATCGTCCGCTGGAGCGGGAGTGTGTCGGGCACTCCCGCCTTGGCGGATGATTCCTTACTTCTGAGCCACCGGCGACGCGTTCGCGTCCGCGCTGAAAATGCTCACTTCCACGCGGCGGTTGTTGGCGTTTGCCTCGCGGCCCTTGCCCTGATCGGCCGGCTTGTCTTCGCCGAGCCCGATCATCTGAATCCGGTAGACCGGGATGTCGTGCTGGCTCACGAGATAGGTCATGACGGCGTCTGCACGGCGCTTGCTGAGCGCCATGTTGTAGGCGGCGTCGCCCGTCTTATCGGTGAAGCCTTCGATTGCGATGAAGTAGCGCTTGTAGTTGTTGCCACTCGCCGCCATCTGGTCGAGCTGCTGTTTCGCATCGGCGTCCAGCTTGTCGCTGTTGAACTTGAACTTGACCGTGGTTGCGGAGACTTTCTTGAAGTCGTCCATGCTCGCCATCTGGGTCTTCAGGTCGCTGACGCCGGCATTGGCCTGCTGCGCCGCCTGATTCGCCTTATCGGCGCGGTTGCCCGCATCCACGGCCTTCTGGTCCGCCTGGCCTGCCTTGTTCAGAGCATCGCCCGCGCGCGCATCGGCTGACGTGGCCGTTTCCTTGGTCTGGCTCAGGACAGTCTCATCCGCTGAGAGCGACTGTTGCGTCTTCTCCAGCGAGCTGTTGGTCTGACCCAGCTTCTGATTCGTGTCATCCACCTTCGCGTTGACCGGATCGACACTCTTCCGCACAAAATTCTTGGTGGCGCAGCCGCTGGCCGCAAGCATCACCGCCCCCATGCAAACGATCGATAAATACTTCATGTAGAAAGCACCTCGACCGTAAGCAAGGCAAATATTAAGCCAATGTGATTTTCATAACAGTTTTGATTCGTCAGGCTTCCGAATCGTCCGTATCGCGGGGAGGATATTTTGGTTTCCGCGCGCTTTTCGGCAGAATCACCTGGGCAGGTTTCACACGCCCCACGCGCTCGCGTGCGATCGCTCTGACTTCCTTCTGCGCGTTGAATTTACTGGGTTTACGACGGGCCATCTAAGCCAGAACTGCTTCCGCCACGCGCGAGGCGAGATCGTCGAAGGTCACAATCTCATAGACGGAGGGATCAGACATAATCTTCTTCACCAGCGCGGCGTGCATCTGGTGACCGGCCCTCTCCGCGATCACATTCCCCAGCAGCGGACGGCCCAGCATCGCCAGATCTCCCACTAAATCCAGCGCTTTATGGCGGCAGCACTCATCCGGGAAACGCAGGCCGCCGGGGTTCAGCACCCCCTGTTTCGTGAAACAAACCGCGTTTTCGAGCGATGCGCCGCGTATCAACCCCATCTCCCGTAATTGACCGAGCTCATGTTCGAACCCGAATGTGCGGGCCGGCGCCAGTTGCGCGGCATAATTTTCCGAGGTGACCTCCATCTCGATGGATTGTTTTCCGATGGGTTCAGGGAAGTCGATTTCGCACGTCAGACGAAACGCATTGTCGGGCAAAATCGAGATTCGCTTGCGTCCGTCCTCCACCATCACCGGCCGCCGGATCCGGAGATAGCGCCGCTTTCGGCGCAGCTGCCGCACGCCCGCTTCGCGGAGAAGATCGACGAACGGCTTCCCGCTGCCGTCGAGGATCGGCACCTCGAGGTTGTCCATCTCCAGCCAGATATTGTCAATGCCGAAGCTGTACAGCGTGCTGAGGAGATGCTCGGTCGTCGAAATGTATACGCCATGCCGCATCAGGCTGGTGGCGTAGCTGACGCGTTCGACATGTTTCCAGCTTGCCGGAATCGGGAAGTACTCGAGATGAGAGAGCCGGAAGACGATGCCCGTGCCCGCCGGAGCCGGTACGAGCCGGAGATGCACGGGGACGCCGGTATGAAGTCCGACGCCCTTGACATCCACCGGCCGGTCGATCGTCGTCTCGAATTGCACCACTTTTATGCTACCGCGCAAGCAATCTTGGGCGGCGTAAATATTTGATACAAAACGGTTAATGGAAACAATTGGCGTGGCTGATTTGCTACAGGTTGCGGCTTTGGCGCATCAGATTCGCCTGCTGATCGCCGTCAAAATGCCTCAACGCCACCAAGCAAAACCCGCTGGACCATCAGATCCGGCGTGAGGATCAGTACATCGGCACGCTTACCGGGTTCCAGGCTGCCGGCGCTGGCCGCGATGCCTGCCCGCTCAGCCGGGGTCAGGCTGGCCATCCGGATAATCTCCGGCAGCGTCGCCGAAGTATCGCGCCGCATCGTTCGCACCATCGTGTCGAGACCAGCGACGGAGCTTGCGAGAGCGTCGCCGTCATCCGCCCGGCCCACCCTGCCGTCGCTGACGCACCAGGAGCCGTCCTCTTCCGGGCCGAACCGGTAACGGCCCGGCGGCATGTTGAGCGCGCGATTGGAATCCGTCACCAGACAGAGCCGCGACGCGCCCTTCATGCGAAACGCGAACTCGAGGAGTTCCGGCGAAAGATGGCAGCCGTCCGCGATGACCTCCGTGCTCATCTCCGGACTGGCGAGAACGAACTGCTCCATACTCGCCTGCATCGGGGTGCCGAGACGGGTACGGAGCGACGCGACCGAACTCATCGCGCACCAGAAGTGGTCGACATGACGGACGCCGGCATCGAACGCCAGAACCATCTCACCCCAGCTTGCGTTCGAGTGGCCACAGGTGACGAGACAGCCGCGGGCCGCCGCCGCGCGATAGAACGCCTGCGCGCCCGGCAGTTCCGCCGCGCAGGTGGCGATGCGAACGATGTTGTTCGCGAGTAGCTCGTCGTACTCTTCGGGCTGCGGATCGCGCCGCCCCGCGGCGGAGTGGCAGCCAACTTTATCTTCCGCGAAATAGGGCCCGTAAAGATGGACGCCCGCGATCCGCGCGCCATCCCGCGGAGTCCAATTCTGGCGCACTTCATCACATGCCTCGATCATCCGCCTGATCTGCTCCGGCGACCCGGTGGTGGTGGTCGGGAAAATCGTCGTGGTGCCGTGACGCAGATGCGCGCGATTCGCGGTGCGAACGCGATCGGGCGTGCCATCCATGTAATCGGCGCCGTCCCCGCCGTGCACATGCAGATCGATGAATCCAGGCGCGATGTACGGCTCG
>CAZPZE010000567.1:0-2372 GCA_964590625.1 uncultured Solibacteraceae bacterium | reverse complement strand
CACATGCAGAAGATGATTCTGCGGCCGGATTCGATTGTGGGACGGCCGCAGATCTATATCATCGATCCCGCGCACAATGTGATCGAGTTTATCTGCGACGCGCTCGATTAAGAGCTATGAAGTTCGCCGCCGTTTTCGTGCTTTTCGCCAGTCTGGCTTTCGGTCAGACGCTGGAGGTGAAGGGCGACGTGGCGGCGCCGATGACGCTGAAGGCGGAAAATCTCGCAGCTATGCCTCGGGAAAAGGTGAACGATTTCGAGGGCGTGCTGCTGCGCGAGATTCTGAAGAAGGCAGGAGCGCCGATGGAAGGGCAGCTTCGCGGTCCGGCGCTTTCGAGCTACGTGATTGCGCGCGGGCACGACGGCTATCAGGTGGTTTTCTCGCTGGCGGAGCTGGATTCGTCGTTCGGGAGCGAGAGGATTATCGTCGCCGACAGGCAGGATGGGAAACCGGTTCAACTGCGCCTGGTTTGTCCGGATGACAAGGCTGGGTCGCGTTCGGTGAAGATGCTGGAAACGCTGGAAGTCGTGCGGTTGAAGAAATGAAAGTCCTCCTGGCGGCGATGGGACTGGCGCTGTTCCTGGGGGCTCAGTCCAGACTGCCGCCGAGATTCGACGTGGCTTCGATCAAGCCGTGTCAGGAGCCTGTCAACGACCTTGGGCCCCATTCATCGCCGGGAAGGCTGGTTACCGATTGCACGGAATTGCTCAATCTGATCGGGAATGCCTACACGACATTCGCCGACGGCCAGCTCAACCACAACAGCGATCCCGCGCCGATCAATGGCGGTCCATCCTGGATTCACTCGGCTTCGTATGAGATCGACGCGACGGCGGACGGACATCCGGCAGTGCCGATGATGATGGGGCCGATGATGCAGCGTCTTCTGGAAGATCGTTTTCAGCTGAAGATCCATCGGCAGACGGTGGAGGGTTCGGTTTATTTCCTGGGTGCGGCGCACGGCGGACTCAAGCTGACGCCATTCAGGGAAGGAAGCTGCACTCCCTACTCCACGCTGCCGCGTCCTCCGCTCCTGCCGGGCACCGACTACTGCGAGACGTTCATCAGCGGCGGCAAAGCGTCTGCGATAACGGCGACAGGTGCGACGATCGGTCAGTTCACAAAGACCCTGCGCGTGTTGCTCGACCGTCCGGTGATCGACAGAACCGGAATCAGTGGGCGATTCGACATGCACGTGCGGTTTTCGGAAGTCGCGCCCGAAGTGGCAGCTTCCGATCCAAACTCGGTTTCGATATTCGACGCACTGCAGGATCAACTCGGACTGAAACTTGAATCGGGACGAGGGCCGATCGAAACGCTCGTGATCGATCACATCGAGAGGCCATCAGGGAATTGAAATAAAAAAGCGGCGCCCGCATAGCGCGAGCGCCGCCAATTGTCAAACTTCCTGAAGAACTATTCTTTCTCGTCGGACGGTTCTTCCGGTTCCCGACCTTCCTGCTGGGCCTTGAGCCGTTCTTCCTTGCGCTTCGCGCGTTCGGCGGCGCGCTTCACGAGCTCGGATCCGACCAGTTCGATCATGGCCAGTTCCGCGCCGTCGCCCTTGCGGGGTCCGAGGCGGGTGATGCGGGTGTAGCCGCCGTTGCGCTGGCCGAAACGAGAGCCGAGCGTATCGAACAGCTTCTTCACCGCGGCCGGCGTCTGGAGGAACTGGGCAGCCTGGCGGCGCGTGTGCAGCGAGTCGCGCTTGGCGAGCGTGATCATCTGGTCGACGATCGGCTGGATGGCCTTGGCCTTCGGAACCGTCGTGATGACGCGCTCCTCGGTGATCACGCTGGTCGCGAGGTTCTTAAAGAGACTGTTGCGCGAACCGATATCGCGCTTCAGTTTTACGTTGCCAAATCGGTGTCTCATCTTGCTGACCTCTATTCGTACGGAGTTTCTTCAGGAATATCTTCCGGCACCGAGCCCGGGGGCGGGGGAGGCGGAGCCACCAGATGGCCCTGCGCATCGGGCTTCATGCCGAGGCTGAGGCCCATGCTGTAGAGGATTTCCTTGATTTCGTTGAGAGATTTGCGGCCGAAATTCTTGGTGCGCAGCATCTCGGATTCGGTCTTCTGCACCAGCTCGTTGATCGTCTGGATGCCGGCGTTCTTGAGGCAGTTGTAAGAGCGCACGGAGAGCTCGAGCTCTTCGACGGAGCGGTTGAGCTGTTCGCTGACGCGATCACCGCCGCGCTCGGAAATTTCTTCCACCTGATCGGGCAGCTATTCGAAGTTGATGAAGATCGTCATGTGATCCTTCAGCAGCTTCGCGGCGTGGCCGATGGCGTCCTGCGGGGAGATGGCGCCGTTGGTCCAGACTTCGAGGGTGAGCTTGTCGTAGTCGGTCATCTGGCCGAGACGCGCGGC
>CAZPZE010000566.1:0-1725 GCA_964590625.1 uncultured Solibacteraceae bacterium | reverse complement strand
GAGTGGTGCGATCCGCGTCATGCCGGTTAAGACGCGGATAACCCAAATCGCGTTACTAGTTTTTTAGTATTAATTCGGCGATGGTTTCTCGACGCTATCGACAACAAGGATTTCCACAGGGCCTTTGGTGGATTCGAGGCGCAGGCCGAGTTGCTCCTGGAGGGCGGTAAAGAGCGAGGGAAGAGTGGCGTCACCTTCAAGGTTGGACCAATCCAGCTTCACGTCATATTTCCCCGGAACTCCCGTCCGGTCGATAACAGGGCGGTCCGTCTCGTTGGCGAGATAACTCGCGAAACCGGCCATTGTCAGATCTCTTCCCGTCATATGGACAATGCCGTTATTTCCGTTGGAGTCGGTTCCTGAGTCCTTGTCGTCCCCGGTATGCGGGGCCAGCTTTGGCCCGTTCCTGGCCGTAATCAAAGCGTAGACAGGGAATTCCTTTGTTTCGCGATGGTAGACAAGATGGAATCGGTCAGTCAGCAGGGATTGCAGATATTGCCCGAGAACCCCGTGCGCGAACCTCGTCGAGTCGCCTGTGGTGGCGACGAAGGTGTAGTTGCTCTCGTCAAGCCACTTCGGACCGCCGATCACCTGGAACTCTTTGAGATCGAACGCGAACTCGATGAGCCTATTCGTCGTCATGCTCGCTACCAGCCTCCCGGGGCTGCTACGCGCGTGACTATGGCCACCACCGAGATCGTTCGGCTTGATCGACACTGCTTCGAAAACGCGGCGGGGTTGAGGTTGCGCGAAGAGCCCCCATGCGCCGATCGCAAGCAGCACGGTAGCGGCTACTGCCGCGCCGGAGCGTGGGCGTGCGCGGACAGGCTGGTTGAGCAGGCGGCCGATGCGTTCCGGGAGCGATCCGCCATCGGCGGCGAGGGCCGGACTCATCCATTCCGGGCGGCGTGACTCCAGATCCGCGAGCGCGCAGGCGTAGGTGAATGCGTCGCCGGTGATGGAAACCGCGATGTCATCGCAGCAGATTTCGCGCTCGGCGCGGATGTGGCCAGAGATCCACCAAACCGCGGGGTGATAGAACAGCAGCGCTTCGGCGACGCCCTGCAGAACGTTGATCAGGTAATCGTGCCGGCGGATGTGCGCGAGTTCGTGGGCCAGGAGCATTTCGACGTGTTCGGCGGGCAAGCCGGCGAGCGCGCCCACCGGCATCAGCACGATGGGGCGGAGCCAGCCGAGGACGGTCGGCACCTGCACGAGGGCTGAAACGAGAAGCTTCACGGGGCGCGAGACGCCGATGCGGGTTCCGATGCCGTCGAGTGTGCGCTGCCAATCCGCGGGCGCCTGACGGACAAACATACGCCGCATGCGCGCGGCAACGAGCCAGCCGCCGGCCACCCGGATCCAGAAGACGATGGCGCCCCCGAACCAGGCCGCCACGATCCAGGGCATTACGGTATCGCGCTGGATGTGGGTGCTGGTGAGGACAGGATCGGTGGCCGGAGTGGAAACCGCGGATGACGCGGGCATCTGTCCGACGTACGGATTCGCGGAGACGTTTTGCGCGGGCGCGAGAACGCGGAAGGTGACGATCGGCGCCGCAATCATCAGGACGAGCGCGGCGCAGGCCAGTGCATATCGGGCCTGGTGGTCGCGCAGTATTCTACGCGCTCCCGCGTACAGCATCGCGATGAGAGCGCCCTGCCAGAGAAAATGCACGAGCGTCCAGCCGAGCCGGTCGACCCACAGGGGTATCGTCATTTGCGC
>CAZPZE010000565.1:0-9571 GCA_964590625.1 uncultured Solibacteraceae bacterium | reverse complement strand
CAATCTTCAGTTGCTATAGAATTTCCCAAGCTGATCGAGTGGAACCGGTTCCCGATTTTTGGCGAACCGTTTATGGCTTTTGGTATTTACCCAGGGGAAAGGGGCAACTCAACGATGAGACTCAGAAGTATCGCGCTCTCAATATCCATGTTGATATTGGGATGCGCGGCCATGTTCGGCCAGACGCAGACGAGCTCGATTCTCGGCACTGTCGTCGATCCCGCAGGTGCGGTAGTTCCGCAGGCTGCGGTCACAATTACCAATCAGGGAACCGCGGCTGTCAACAACGTAACGTCTGACAGCAACGGTCTGTTCCGCGTCACTAACATTTTCGCCGGCATATACAGCGTGAAAGTCAGCGCCAAGGGGTTCAAGGCGTATGAGGTGCATGACATCACGCTGGGCGCGGGCGATACGCGCGATCTCGGCAAGATCGCACTGCAACTCGGCCAGGCGACTGAGTCGATCAACGTCACCGCTGAAATTGCGGCGGTCCAGACGGCAACAAGCGAAAAGGCGGGACTGCTCAGCACGCAGGACGACCTGAACGTTGTCGCCATCAAGGGCCGCGACATGATGAGCTACATGAAGCTGCTGCCCGGCGTGGTGGATACCAGCACGGGCCGCGACGCATCGGGCGGCTCCATCATGGGCGGTCTGAGCTTCAGCGGCAACACGGGCCTGATCGGCTATTCCGTGGACGGCGCGACCGACATGGACACCGGCTGCGCGAGCTGCTTTGCGCACTTCGAGCCCAACATCGACGCGATCTCGGAAGTGAAGGTGCTGACCTCCAATTTCGCGGCGGAATACGGGCGCAATTCCGGCGCCTCGATTTCGGTCTCCACCAAGAGCGGTACGCAGCAGTTCCACGGCTCCGGCTGGTGGACGCACCGCCACGAAGATTTCAACGCGAACTCCTTCGCCAACAACCAGACGGGTGTTGCCCGGCAACGCTACCGGTACAACATTCAGGGATGGAGCTTCGGCGGTCCGGTCTACATTCCGGGTCACTTCAATAAGAACAAGACCAGAATCTTCGCGTTCGGTTCGCAGGAATATACGCGTCAGTTCCTCCCGGTTGGCACACAGTACCGGCAGTTCCCGACGGCGGCGATCCGTTCAGGTGATTTTTCTCAGGAATATCTTTCCCCGACGGCAGCGCAGGCTGCAGCCGGCCAGCACGGCAATCAGATCATCGTGAAGGATCCGCTTACGGGCAAGCAGTTCCCGGGCAACATCATCCCGGGCAGCCGCATTAACGGATGGGGCCTCTCCATGCTGAACTTCTTCCCGATGCCGAATGCTTCGTTTGCACCTGGCACGCCGCAGTTTGGCGTGGATAACTGGCAGCAGGCGGCCTCCGGCACCCATCCGCGCCGCGACGATATTCTGCGCGTGGACGTGGTGGCGAGCCAGAGGCTCAACGGCTTTTTCCGCTACGCAAATGACGCGGACATCTCCGACTCGGTTTTCTCGGTTTCGCAGTTCTACACCGGTCTGATCAAGCACCCGAATCCGGGCAAAGGCATGGTGGCCACGGTCAACTACACCTTCAGCCCGACTCTGGTGAACCAGGCGACCTACAACTTCAGCTACAACTATTTCTCGTATTATGAGAGCGCTCCCGATCAGGTGTCCCGTTCGCTGCTGAACGGCGCCGCGGGTACGCCGGAAGCCGGTCAGCCGCTGCCCAGCCTTTTCGCGCTGCATCCCTTCGGGCCCGGTCCCGGCGGCGACATGCTGGAAGGTCCGGGTAAATGCTCGAACGGCTACTGCAACTACATTTCGGGCTTCAATTTCGGCGGCATCCCGCCCGGCGCCCCGACTGCGGGCATCGGCAACACGGCCGATTACGTGAATACGAACCGGATCCGTCAGTTCTCCGACAACCTCAGCAAGATCTGGCGGAGCCATAATTTCAAGACCGGTATCTACATTGAACGCAACCGGAAACTGCAGCCCGGCAACACGCAGTATCTGGGAAGCTTCAACTTCCAGAACGATCCCAACAATCCGCTGAATTCGGGCGATGGCTTCGCCAATGCGCTGCTGGGCAACTACGACACGTACGTGCAGAACAGCGGTCACTTCGTGTATGACGTTTACTACTGGAACACGGAGTTCTTCGCGCAGGACGACTGGCGCATCGGAAAGCGGCTGACGATCAATTACGGCATTCGCTTCTACCACATGTCGCCGCAGGATGATTATCTGAACGAATTCGGGTACTTCGATCCCAACAGGTACTCGAAGGCAGCGGCGCCAGTCTACTATTTCCCGGGCTGCAAACAGCCGGGCGTGACGATTTGCTCCGGTTCCAACCGCGTGGGCGTGGATCCACGTTCGGGAAGCCAGGTGCCCGCTTCTCAGATCGGACTGTACGTCCCTGGCAGCGGCAACTTCGGCAACGGCATGGTGATCGCCGGCGTCGATGGCGCCTCGCGGGATACGTACACGAACAAGTACATCGTGACGTCGCCCCGCGTCGGTTTCGCCTATGACGTGTTCGGCAACGGCAAGACCGCGCTGCGCGGCGGCTTCGGTGCGTTCTATGACCGCCTCGATGGAAACCAGGTGTACTCGATGTCGGGTCTTCCGCCGCTGGGCTTCACGCCGACCGCGTACTACGGCACGATCGGCAGCCTTGCGACGACGCAGGGTCTGTTCGGACCGACGAACTTCACGCAGTGGTCCGGCTACACGCCGGTTCCGGGTACCCGCAATGCGAGCCTCGGGATTCAGCAGAGCGTGAAGGGAACGCTGGTGGATGTGAGCTGGCAGGGAACGTTCGGATTCAACCGCAACCTGACCAACAACATCAACGCCATTCCGCTCGGCCGTGAATTTGACCCGGCATTCGCTGATCCGACTTCACCCGGAAAATGGCTGTCGACAGGGAACCTCCGGACAAACTATCCGGGCATGGGCTCGATCAGCTATCGGTACTTCATCGGCAAGTCGAACTACAACGGTTTGCAGGTCAACGTGAAGCGCAGACTGTCCAAAGGTCTTCTCTGGACGGCGGCGTACACGTGGTCGCACAGCCTCTTTCTTTCGGGCTACGATCCGCTGGTTCCGGATAACTACAGCCGCAACTGGGGTCCGCAGGGTTCGGACCGCCGGCACGTTCTGCAGCTCAGCTACGCGTATGACCTGCCGAAACCGGGTAAGGCGCTGCACCTGCGCGAACTCGGCTGGATCACGGATGGCTGGAATATCTCCGGTATCACGTCCTTCCAGACCGGCTCGCCGTTCACGCCCAGCTACAGCTGGACGGACAACCGGCCGATCACCGGGTCGCCGGATGAATCATCGCGCATCAACGTACTGGGCGATCCGTACTCGAACATCCCGGCGGCAGGCACGACGGCGCCGCACGGTGTGATGTACTTCAATCCGGCGGCATTCGGTGCGCCGGGCGCGTATCCTATCGCCGGTGTCGGGTCGATCGGAAACGCGAGTTTCAACGCCATGTACGGCCCCGGCTTCGCGAACTGGGACATGACGCTGGAACGGAAGGTGAATCTCGGCAGCGAAAAGCGGCAGCTCCAGTTCAAGATTGAAGCGTTCAACGCGTTCAATCATACGGAGTTCCAGAGCGTGAACAGCGGCTTCCAGTTCAACGCGAATACGAACCAGAACCAGAACGCCAACATCGGTATTCTGGGCGCCGAACGTGGACCACGCATCATGGCGTCGGAGATCCATCTGATCTTCTGATCGCTGTACAGGGTAGAGAAAAAGGGCCGCTCCCGGCGAACGGGAGCGGCCCTTTTTCGTGTCTGTACCCCCAGGGACGAGGTTCGCGGCGCTGGACGACCTGCCTGCGGGCGGTTTTCCGCCGCGAGTGTGGTCCTCGTTAAAATAAACAAATAGTAAAATTACTGGCCCCGCGTCTGACATTTCATCTCCGGGCGGTGTCGGCCGGTGGAGCTAAACCAAGCAAAATCAAGCTTTATATCATTCTCCCTTATTTTTTCTGTCTTCCTCCCTTGTTTCCAGTACCTGCTTTGTTATATTCTTTCCGAAGCTGTACAGGTGGAACCGGTTCCCGATTTATCGAGAACCGTTTTAGGCTTTTGGGTTTTTTATCCAGGGGAAAGGGGTACGTCAAAGATGAGACTTAGAAGTATCGTACTTTCAATATCCGCGTTGGTATTGGGGTGCGTGGCCACGTTCGGCCAGACGCAGACGAGTTCGATTCTCGGCACTGTCGTCGATCCCGCAGGGGCAGTAGTTCCGCAGGCTGCGGTCACTATCACGAATCAGGGAACTCAGGCTGTCAACAATGTCACTTCCGACAGCTCCGGTCTGTTCCGTGTCACAAACATCTTCGCCGGAACCTATGACGTGAAAGTCAACGCCAAAGGGTTCAAGGCGTACGAGGTCAAAGACATCGCGCTGGGTGCGGGCGATACGCGCGACCTCGGCAGGATTTCGCTGCAACTCGGCCAGGCGACGGAGTCGATCAACGTCACCGCTGAAATTGCGGCGGTCCAGACGGCGACCAGTGAAAAGGCCGGTCTGATCAACACGCAGGACGACCTCAACGTTGTGGCCATCAAGGGCCGCGACATGATGAGCTACATGAAGCTGCTGCCGGGCGTGGTGGACACCAGCACGGGCCGCGACGCATCGGGCGGCTCGATTATGGGTGGTCTGAGCTTCAGTGGCAATACGGGCATCATCGGCTATTCCGTGGACGGCGCGACCGACATGGACACCGGCTGCGCGAGCTGCTTTGCGCACTTCGAGCCCAACATCGACTCGATCTCGGAAGTGAAGGTTCTGACTTCCAATTTCGCGGCGGAATACGGGCGCAATTCGGGAGCGACGATTTCCGTCTCCACGAAGAGCGGCACGCAGCAGTTCCACGGCTCCGGGTGGTGGACGCACCGCCACGAGGATTTCAACGCGAACTCG
Source organism: uncultured Solibacteraceae bacterium (assembly GCA_964590625.1). Classification (GTDB taxonomy): domain Bacteria; phylum Acidobacteriota; class Terriglobia; order Bryobacterales; family Bryobacteraceae; genus BOG-234. The sequence continues at coordinate 4,645 of CAZPZE010000565.1, read as the reverse complement.
TTCGCCAACAACCAGACTGGTGTGCAGCGGCAGAGATACCGGTACAACATTCAGGGATGGAGCTTCGGCGGTCCGGTCTACATTCCGGGTCACTTCAACAAGAACAAGACGCGGATCTTCGCGTTCGGTTCGCAGGAATATACGCGTCAGTTCCTGCCTGTTGCCACACAGTACCGGCAGTTCCCGACGGCGGCGTTGCGCTCGGGCGATTTTTCCCAGGAATATAACTCGCCGACGGCTGCGCAGTCGGCAGCGGGCCAGCACGGCAGCCAGATCGTGGTGAAGGATCCGCTTACCGGCAAGCAGTTCCCGGGCAACATCATTCCGGCGAGCCGCATTAACGGCTGGGGCCTCTCTATGCTGAACTTCTTCCCGCTGCCGAATGCTTCGTTCGCTCCGGGCACGTCGCAGTTTGGCGTGGATAACTGGCAGCAGGCAGCCTCGGGCGGGCATCCGCGCCGCGACGATATCCTGCGCGTAGACGTAGTGGCGAGCCAGAGGCTGAACGGCTTCTTCCGCTACGGAAATGATGCCGATATCTCAGACACGCTTTTCGCGGTGTCGCAGTTCAACATCGGCAACATCAAGCACCCGAATCCAGGCAAAGGCATGGTGGCCACGGTCAACTACACCTTCAGCCCGACTCTGGTGAACCAGGCGACTTACAACTTCAGCTACAACTACTTCTCGTATTACGAAAGCGACCCGGCCGCGGTGTCGCGTTCGCTGCTGAACGGCGCCGCGGGTACGCCGGAAGCCGGTCAGCCGCTGCCCAGCCTTTTCGCGCTGCATCCCTTCGGGCCCGGCCCCGGTGGTGACATGCTGGAAGGTCCCGGTAACTGCTCGAACGGCTACTGCAACTACATTTCCGGATTCAGCTTTGGCGGCGTGCCGCCGGCCGCCGGGAGCGCGGCGATCGGCAACACCGCCGATTACGTCAACACGAACCGGATCCGGCAGTTCAGTGACAACCTCAGCAAGATCTGGCGGAGCCACAACTTCAAGACCGGTATCTACATTGAACGCAACCGGAAACTGCAGCCCGGCAACACGCAGTATCTGGGCAGCTTCAATTTCGGCAACGATTCCAACAACCCGCTGAACACGGGCGATGGTTATGCGAATGCGCTGCTGGGCAACTACGACACGTACGTGCAGAACAGCGGCCACTTCGTGTATGACGTTTATTACTGGAACACGGAGTTCTTCGCGCAGGACGACTGGCGCATCGGCAAGCGGCTGACGATCAACTACGGCATTCGCTTCTACCACATGTCGCCGCAGGACGATTATCTGAACGAATTCGGGTACTTCGATCCCAGCAAGTACTCCAAGGCCGCGGCGCCGATTTACTACCTGCCGGGGTGCAAACAGGCAGGCGTGACGGTCTGCTCGGGCGCGAACCGCGTCGGTGTGGATCCGCGGTCGGGAACGCAGGTGCCATCGTCTCAGATCGGCCTCTATGTTCCGGGCAGCGGCAACTTCGGTAATGGCATGGTGATCGCGGGTGTGGGCGGCGCCTCGCGCGATACCTACACGAACAAGTACATCGTGACGGCGCCGCGTGTCGGCTTCGCCTATGACGTATTCGGTAACGGCAAGACGGCGCTGCGCGGCGGCTTCGGCGCGTTCTATGACCGCCTCGACGGAAACCAGGTGTACTCGATGTCGGGTCTTCCGCCTCTGGGCTTCACGCCGACCGCGTACTACGGCACGATCGGCAGCCTTGCGACGACGCAGGGCCTGTTCGGACCCACCAACTTCACGCAGTGGTCGGGCTACACGCCGGTTCCGGGCACTCGCAATGCGAGCCTCGGGATTCAGCAGAGCGTGAAGGGAACGCTGGTGGATGTGAGCTGGCAGGGAACGTTCGGATTCAACCGCAACCTGACCAACAACATCAACGCGATTCCGATCGGGCGCGATTTCGACCCGAACTTCGCCGATCCGACGACGCCGGGTAAATTCCTGCCGACCGGAAGTCTCCGGACGAACTATCCGGGGATGGGTTCGATCAGCTACCGGTACTTCATCGGCTACTCGAACTACAACGGCCTGCAGGTCAACGTGAAGCGCAGACTGACCAAGGGTCTCCTCTGGACAGCAGCTTACACGTGGTCTCACAGCTTCTCGCTGTCGGGCTTCGATCCGCTGGTTCCGAATAACACGGCCCGTAACTACGGACCGCAGGGTTCGGATCGCCGGCATGTTCTGCAACTCAGCTATGCATACGATCTGCCGAAACCGGGCAAGGCGCTGCACATGCGTGAACTCGGCTGGATCACGGATGGCTGGAACCTTTCCGGCATCACGTCCTTCCAGACCGGGCAGCCGTTCACGCCCACCTACAGTTGGACTGACTCCCGCGATATTGTCGGATCGTCCGATGAAAACGCCCGCATCAACGTGGTGGGGAATCCATATTCGAATATCCCCGCGCCGCCGACGACTGCGCCGCATGGCGTCATGTACTTCAATCCGGCTGCGTTCGCTTCGCCGACAGCCTATCCCGTTTCGGGTCTGGCCTCGAATGGAAATCTGGGCATCAATCCGATGTTTGGCCCGGGCTTCGCGAATTGGGACCTGACGATTGAGCGGAAGGTGAACCTCGGAAGCGAAAAGCGGCAACTCCAGTTCAAGATTGAAGCGTTCAACGCGTTCAACCATGCGGAGTTCCAGAGCGTGAACAGCAGCTTCCAGTTCAACGCGAATACAAACCAGAATCAGAACGCCAGCCTCGGTATTATCGGTGGCGAGCGTGGACCGCGCATCATGGCGTCGGAGATTCACCTGATCTTCTGACCGCTGTGGCAGGGTAAGAATAAGGGGCCGCTCCCGGCGAACGGGGGCGGCCCTTTTCTTGTTTCCGGATAAAATACTTCATTGCTGACCTGAAATGCTGAAACGGGTTCTGATTACGGGCGCGGGGCGGGGCATTGGTCTGGCGACGGCGCGTGCTTTCGCGTCCGCTGGCTGGCACGTGATTTCGCTGGATAAGGAATTTGGAGCTGAGGTTATTGGGGAGCGGCTCGATTTCGATCTTCGACGCGGGGCGGAGATTCGGGGAATTGTGGAGTCGCTGGGGGAACTCGACACGCTGGTCAATAACGCCGCGGTGCTCTATTGCGATCCGGTGGATTCCATTCCCGAAGAACACAGGCGCGAGATTCTGGCGGTGAATCTGGAAGCGCCGGCTGCGTTGATCGAGGCCGCCGCGGGGCGCATGAAGGCGCGGCGCAGCGGGCGCATTGTCAACGTGAGTTCTGTTTCGGCCTTCACGGGGCATCCCGATCTTTGGTACGGCATCACGAAGTCCGGATTGCTGAATCTGACGAAGACGTGGGCGCGGGCGCTGGGGCCGTGCGGAGTGCTGGTGAATGCGGTGGCGCCAGGGCCGACCAGGACTCGTATGTACGGCCAGTTGCCGCAATCGCGGCGTGATGAGGTGATGCGCTCGGTTTATTCCGGCCGAGTCTGCGAGCCGGAGGAAGTTGCCGCGACTATCTTCTGGCTGGGGAGCGCGTCGCCGGAATACGTGAACGGGGTGACGCTCGACGTGAATAACGGGAGCTATCCGCGGTGATCGCGGTCGTGATACTCTCAGAGAGCTCTTCACTGAGCATCAGGAAAGGAGGTATTTCCGTTATGCGATTTGAATTCTCTTTGCTGAATAGCGCGAGGATCGGCGTGATTCAGGATTGCCTGCTTTCCGCCCGTCCTCGCTAATCACAAACCCTTTTGAACAACGCGTTCGGCTGCCGAGCCGAAGTGTGTCTATTGGAGTGTGTTTTGGAAATATTCGAACGAATTCAGGTTCCTGGCAATGAGGAGGTGCGCGCGATCCTCGCCAGACGGATCGATTATCAGAAGCAGGCGACGGGTATTGCTGTGGGGATTGTCGAGCCGGAGGGCCGTCGGGTTGTTGCCTGGGGTAGCTTAGCAAAGGGCGATGCGCGTGCGGTCGATGGAGGGACGATCTTCGAGATCGGGTCGATCACGAAAGTTTTTACGTCGCTGCTGCTGGCAGATATGGTTTGCCGCGGGGAGGTTGGGCTCGACGATCCAGCCGGTAAGTATCTTCCTGAGAATGTCAGGATGCCGGAGCGAAGTGGCAGAGCAATTACGCTGCTGGATCTTGCGACGCATCGCTCCGGGCTTCCGGCGCTTCCGGGCAATCTGAAGCTGGATGGTGGCGATTACAGCGTGGAGGATTTGTACGAGTTCCTTTCCGGGTACAGGCTGGAGCGCGAGCCGGGGGCGGAGTACAAGTATTCGAACCTGGGGGCGGGATTGCTCGGCCATATCCTCGCGCGCTGTGCGGGAATGGATTATGAGAGCCTGGTCCGAACGCGAATCGCGGAGCCGCTTGGAATGCGGGATACGGGGATTTCCGTTTCGGCCATGGCTACTGGTCACACCGCCATGCTTGCGCCTGTGGCTGGTTCGGATCTCCCGGCGCCGCTTGCCGGGGCGGGCGCGCTGCGATCTTCCGCTAATGACATGCTGTCGTTGATCGAGGCGTTTCTCGGTTACCGGGAATCGCCGCTGGCGGCTGCGATGAAGTTGATGTTCGGCGTTCCGGGGATGGGTTGGTTTGTTGGCTTAACAGACGGGCGGGAGATCGTTGCGCACAGCGGGGCGACGA
>CAZPZE010000564.1:0-4159 GCA_964590625.1 uncultured Solibacteraceae bacterium | reverse complement strand
TTCAGCTGACGCGTGCGGCGTCGCGGCGGCGGAACCAGAAGAAGATCAGGGCGAGAACCGGCAGTCCCAGCAGGAGCGTTGAGGGCTCGGGCGCGGCGTCGAAGCCCTGGGGTTCCACGTCGAAGATCAACTGAAGCTGTCCGCCGTTGCCGGCGAGCTGATCGAGACCGGCGATATTGAGCGTCAGAGTGCCGTCATTCACTGAGGAACTCGGTACCTGGGTGTCCTTCGCGATGGTGATCGCCATGTAGTTCGTGTTGAACACAAGGCCGGGGTCGAGTTGCAGCGTGAGGGTCAGGGTATCGGTGGAGGAAAAGTTGTTGTAGAGCTGGTCTCCGGAAAAATTCAGATCGAATTCGTTCCGCGTCTTCTGATCGCCGTTATCTGTGCCGGGTATGAACGTGAGGTTCGTGCCGCTATCGGCGCCGAACATCCAGTCGGAGAAGGCGCCGGCGTCGATTCGGGTCGCGGTGATGTCTGCAAAATTAAAAAACTGTGACGGATCGCTGTTGAAGACACTCGTCACGCCAATGGAAGTGCCATAGATCGATTCCGCGTGGCTTGTTGCCGGAATCAGAAGTGATAATGCAGCCACCGAGAAAGTGAGAATGGGTGAGCCTTTTGCGCGCATGAAAGGAAATGCTACTAAACACGTACGGCATCGTCATCACCGGCCGTACTAGTAAGGAGTATTGGAAAATACACACAGGGCAGATCGCCCGGTGGAAGTACGGGCGCGTTGTTCCGATCTGAAACTCGCGCTGTTGCTGCTGCCTGTTCTATATACTGGCGCATAATGCGGACGCTCCTGATTGCGATTGTGGTGCTGGGTTTCGTGGGGACGGCGGCGGCGCAGGAGGCGAAGTTCGATGTGGCCTCGGTGCGGCAGTGCAAACCCGACGATGAGCCTGGGCACCTGATTTTTTCGGGCGAGCATTTGCTGTTAACGTGCGTGTTCCTGAATCAGATCATTTCAATCGCTTACGGCGAAACTGTCGCGGGTCAATGGAATCGCTTTTCCCCGTCAGCGATTGAAGGCGAGCCAGCCTGGATTCACGATCGCTACACGATAGACGCGAGAACGGATCACGATGCCGGCGAGAATACAGTGAAAGGGCCGATGCTTCGGTCACTCCTCGAAGAGCGATTTCACCTCAAGGCACGGAAGGAGACGCGGCAAGCTCCGGCGTTCAGTCTTGCGGTTGACCGGCACGGATCGAAGCTGAAGCCGTTCGACGGAACCTGTACTCCATGGGATACCGCGACGCCGGAAAAACCGACGCCGGAGAAACCCCTCTGCCCGACTACGCGGAGTGGCCGGGGCTGGATCAGGAACTTCGATTTTCGGGGAATTACCATCGCGACGCTCGCAGCGCAGTTGAGTCAAGGCAGCGATTTGCCGGGGCCGGTTTTGGATCGTACCGGGATCGAAGGGCGTTTTGACGTGCATCTGGAGTATGACGGTCGTCAGGATGCGCCGCCGGACGCCGCGGTCACGGCGCCGCAGCTTCCTGCCGCACTCGAGGAACAGCTCGGACTCACGCTTAAGAAGATCACGGCGCCGCGGGAGTTCCTGGTGATTGAGAATCTGGAGCGGCCGACCGGGAATTGACGCGTATTCAGTTCTCGCTGGGGCGCTCGGCGGAATCGATGACCAGCATTTCGACCGGGGCTTTTTGCGGTTCGAGCCGGAGACCGAGTTGATCCTGGAGCGCGGCGGGGAGCGACGGCGGGTCTGATTCGGCTGTGGTGGACGGATTGAATTCCAGTTTGAAGGCGAACATGCCGTCGAGTCCGGTTTTGTCGAAGACGGGGCGGCCGGCATTGAGGGAGAGTTGTTCCGCGAGACGGTGCATGGTTTCATCGGAAGCGGTGATTTGAATTCTGCCGTTTCCCGCAATAACGCCGCCGATGTGGCTCGTGAGATCCGGCTCTTTCAGTTTGTGCCCGGACTTTGCGACCAGGAGCGCGTAGACGGGAATTTCTTTCGACTCAAAATGAACGCGCAGATGGAAGCGATCGGCCAGCATGGTCTGCACCATCTGACGGAATGCTGCTTTTGAAGGCGCGGCGTCGCCCGGCGCTCTTACCGAGATATCGAAATGGTCGGAGGCGATCCAGGATGGCTGATCGGGAACCTGATAAAACTTCAGATTCCAGGCATCCGTGATCAGATCGCGCAATGTTGCTGCTTCCCAGGTTGCGTATGTGCCGGAGAGGGAACTCCGGGAAACATAGACCGGCTCCGGATGCGGTTTGATCGACACTGCGTCGAACGCTTGCGGCGCGCAGGCCAGCGGCGCCGCGGCTATCAGGAAGATGAGATGACGCATTTCAGTGTGCCTCCAAAAGAGACTCGACGTTGCTGGCGGCGCCGATGCGGATCGGACCGGATGGGCCGCGCGGATGCCATAACGGCTGGCTGAGCACGTAGAGATTGTAGGGACCGTTGCCAGGGACAATGGGACTCTTCGAGGCGACGCTGAAGTTTATGCCGTGGTCTCGAAACGTGAGTGAAGCATTGTAGATGCCGCCATTTCTGCGCAAACCGAGCTTCTCGTTCGGAAATAGAGAGAAGATGTAGCGGCCGTAGCCTTCGATGTAGAGCCAGACCACATTTCCCTCGATGCCAATGGGCGAAGTACTGGGATACGTTTTGTCGCCTGCGGTGACATCGGGCTGATCGAGAAAGAGCTGGATGTCAGCGAGTGAGAAGTCGTGGCGCAACGCAGGACGCTGCCTCCTTTTCAGTGTGAGGTAATCGACGAGCTTCTGGCCGGTTGAAGGATTGACAAGGAGATCGATTGCGACAGTGTCGCCGACGTGCAGGTTCGGAATCACCGGGTATTTGGGCAGGCCGGTCGGAAGGCCGAATTTGCTCCAGCCGTTTTTCAGCACGTGCTGCGGATCGTGAAGGGGCTCGATGTGGAGAGTTGCGGAATTGCCGTCGGACGCGGGTTCGAGACGAAGTTCGTAGCCAAAGGTCGCGTGATGAACCGGATCGTCGATGAAGCGCTGGGCATAAGGTCCCGATACGCCCTCGTCAATGACGCTGCCGGTGAAGTCAGGCATGACGCGGCCGGGTTCCACTCGTGTGACGAACTCGATTTGCAGGCCCTTCCATGTGGGGCCTTCGACGACGAGTTGACCCGAGAGGGGGGTGACGCAGAGGGCCAGAAGGATGGCGGTGCGCATTACTCGCTCCTTCGAATGACCCGCACATTCATGTCCTTGACGGGCTGAAACTCGGCGAGATTGACGGAGGTGGCCGGCGGCGGTGCGGGTGGCCGACGCAGCAGGGCGACGGCCATGAGGACGAGCGTCGCGGCGATTGCGAACGCGACCGGCACGGGGATCCGGACCGATTTCCTCCACCAGGGTTTGCGGAGGGTGAGCACGCGTGCGTCGAGTGACGGTGGCGCGCCGGGTAGTTGCCACTCCTTCAGGAGTTCGCTCAGTTTGTTGTCATCGTGCATGAGGTAATCCTTTCGTTTCGAGCAGCGGCCGGAGCATGCGCTTCAGGTTTTCGCGCGCGCGGTGGAGGCGGGATTTCACGGCCGGGAGTTCGGCGTCCACGGCGCGGCAGATTTCATCGAGGGTCAGTTCTTCGTATTCGGCGAGGATGAGGACTTCGCGCTGGAGCGGCGGGAGCAGGCCGATCGCTTCCGCGATGATCGCGGCGCGCTCGCGGCCCGCGATATCGATGGAGGGCGTCGTGGCGATGTCGTCTCCGAGATCGCTGAAGGTTCGTTCGCGGCGGGCACGTTTCAGTGCGAGGTTGCGAGTGATGCCAAGGAGAAAGCTGCGCAGGGTGCCGCGCTCGCGGTCGAATGCGGCGGGGTTGCGGAGGAGGGCGATGAAGGAATCGTGGACGAGGTCCTCGGCGATGGAGGGGGAGCCGGTCATCCGCCAGGCAAAACGGTAGAGGACGTCCTTGTGGGCGGCGTAGGCAAGCTGGAAGTCCGCGTCCATCATCGCTGACTGCCAGTTTCCATCAGATGGTTAAAAGGATTCGGTGGGGAGGGAAGATTTTTTACGAAGGTCGTGCGGGAGGCTCGGAGAGAACCAGGCCCGGAAACATCGACCCATAGAAGCCACGGTCACGTGTGATGAGCCGGTCCGCCTGAACCTGGGCATGTGCTCCGACGAGAAAGTCCGC
>CAZPZE010000563.1:0-4666 GCA_964590625.1 uncultured Solibacteraceae bacterium | reverse complement strand
GTGCCAATGACGCCGACTTCGCAGAATCTGCGCTTCAGCAATCGCGTGGCTTCGGTGGGCGGCGCGAACGTATCGAACCAGCGGTTTTTCGGGAATTCGCCGTCCGCTGCCGGTGCGCGGCGAACGCCGTTCGCGCAGCAGCAGAATAACGTGCGGGCTGCGGTGAACGGTCAGCGCCAGGCCCCAATGGCGACTTCGCCGAGACAGAATCCGAACTGGTCCCGATTCCAGACGCGGCCGGGCGGAACGAACAGTCCTGCGCCCGCCGCGCGGCCGTCTGAGCCGGCGTTCAACCGCGGTAATGACCGCTTTGGGGGCGCTCCGGCAAGGCAGGCATCGCCCGCGCCCGCACAGAGCGCGCCGCGCCGCCTCGAAGTCTCCCCGCAGATCCTGCGGCAGCGTCCGGAGCCGGCGCAGCAGCGCGGTTATGAGGCGCCCCGGCAGGAGCAGCGGCCGGCGTATTCCGCCCCCCGGCAGTCGGCCCCCTCCCAGAGTCCGTCGCGTAACGGCGGCGGTTTTGGCGGTGGCGGCGGAGGCCCGCGCGGTGGCGGATTCGGTGGTGGTTCCGCCCCGCGCGGCAACGCAGGTGGCGGTCACAGCGGACGGCGGTGATTTTTAGCCGCCGATGTTACAATGGCTTCAGCTTCGGCGGCTGTAGCTCAGCTGGTAGTAGCGCCAGATTGTGATTCTGGAAGTCACGGGTTCGAACCCCGTCAGCCGCCCCAGTATCCTCCCCCCTCATCTTCAACCGTTGTTCCGGTTCCGCTCCGCCAACCGGATATCCTGAAAAGACTGTCCATGCTGGCTGCCCCAATCCCGACGAGGTCTCCCTCTCCGGATGAAACTCAGATCCTGGGGGTTCTCGGCGGCCTGCTGGTTCTCGCTTTCTTTTCGAACCGCGTCTCGCGCGTGTCTCGAATTCCGGACCTGCTGATTCTGATGCTCACCGGCGTCCTGCTCGGCCCGGTGCTCGGATGGCTCCAGGCTTCGGAGCTGTCGACCTTCACCGAATATCTCGGGTCGCTCGCGCTGATCCTGATCCTTTTTGAAGCCGGTACAGAGATCCGGCTGCGGGAGACTCTGCGGCATTTCCCGCCGGGTTTCCTGTTCGCCATACTCTCGTTCGCGACCAGTTTCACCGCTGTAGCGATGGCGGGAAAATGGCTCCTCGGGCTCAGCACTCACAACTCGCTGCTGTTTGGCGGAGTGCTCGGATGCGTCAGCGGCACCATCGTCATCCCGATCCTCCAGCAGTTCGAGATTCGCGGGCCAGTGGCGATCGTCCTCGTTCTGGAAGCGGCCCTCGGGGACGTCATCGGCGTCATCACCGTGGGAAGCCTGACAGCCATTGCAGAGGGCGATCCTTTGCTGAGCGGACTGCTCAAAGGCTTCCTGACGCGAACCCTGATCGCGATTGCCGCAGCCGTTGCCGCCGGCCTGGTTTGGTCGCGCGCCCGGCCGCGCTTCGCCAGCGACAGGTTCGGAAGCGTCCTTCATGTCGGCGTCGTACTGGTGGTCTTCGGACTGACGCGCCTCATCGGCGGGAGTGGATTGCTCGCTGTCCTGGCGTTTGGCCTCACTCTGGCGAACAGCCCGCAAAAGGTCGCCGCCAGCGAGGAAGGGGGCGCCCAGGTCTTCCATTCCGATCTGAGCTTTCTGGTGCGATCCTTCTTCTTCGTTCTGCTGGGCGCCTCGGTTGAACTGATCGGCCGAGCCTATTTGCTGCTGACCTTCGCCGTTCTCGCCGGCCTCGGCGTGGCCAGAATCCTTTCTGTCTCCGCGCTTCGGCTGACCATGCGAAAAATCGGCAAATGGGAGCGGGAACTGCTCTCGGCGCTGCTGCCGAGAGGGCTCGTAAACGCCGTCCTGGCAATTCAGGTCGCCGGGCGCGTTCCCGCGCTGGACTTTCTTCCGGCGATGACTTTCACGGTGATCCTCGTGACCAACCTGCTCGTCGTTCTCGCGACCTGGCGCTCCCGGCCGGCACCGGCGTTGGATCGCGGCGCCAGCGCCTAGTACATCCCTCAGGGCCGGATATCACAAATCCCTGGGATAGTCCAGTACTCCGCGGGACCAGATTACCCTTCGTTAGCCTTGAACACTATCCCGGAACACGGGTAATCATGGATCAGGTATTGTTGAAATGTTTTACATTAAGGCCCGAAACACTCAATAAAGTACCGAAAACTATCACAGGAATAGAGGAGGATTGCATGTCTGCCGCTGACGTTTCTGTCGCACACTCCGGACCGGAGATCGTTGTTCACGGGCCCAGCGGGCTCGTGCACAAATGCTCTCTCTTCGGCCTGGAACAGGGGAAAATGCATGTGCGGAACGATCTCTGGCTGGAACCCGAATCACGAGTCCGCGTACAGTTCGGGCATCTCACATTTACCGGAATAGTGACTTATTGCATCCGCAAGGAAGGTCACTTCCGCACCTGTATTGACCTGATGCCCGGCAACGATGAGCGCCGCGAACCGCGCCTCACGATCCAGCGCGGCGGCCACGTCAGCACGCTCGGCGGTGAATGCCCGTCCGCTTCGGCGCCCGGCGTTCTTCTCGATCTCGCGGTTTCTGGTATGCGTGTTCACGTGCCCTACGAAGTCGCGCCTGGCACGATGGTGTTCATCGAAATGGAATCGGAACTCGTGGCGGGCGAGGTCCGGCGCTGCACCAAAGCCGCGAACGGCAATTATGAAGCGGGCGTCGCGATCACCGATGTTCTTTCCACCCGCAACACCGGCGCACAGAACCGGAGCGTTCTGCGCAAGGCACGCATGCGGATGGCGCACGCCATCCTCGGCAGAGGGATGGAGCAGCCGGCTAATTTCGTGTAAAGCCGGAGGGGATATGGGATGGACTTTTGCAGGAAGGAATTGAGATGGGCCTGCGATCCGCGGATCGTTCTGGCCCATCTCGATGGGTTCGATGAGCCCATCGCCGGAGAAGTGGTGGAGGTTTCGAGGACCGGTGTTCAGCTGCATCTGGCTAACCCGATTCCGATTGGCACACTCGTCATGATCGAAGTAGGAACGCTGGTCGTGCTTGGGGATGTGCGCCATTGCGATGCCAGCCCGAACGACTATTACACCGTCGGGCTGCAGACCTGCGACGTGCAGCGGGGATAGTCAGCGGCGCTCGTCGCGCTTGTGCCAGTCTTCCCTGTACAGATCGAAGTGCACATGCTCGCGCGGGTGAGCCGCGATGAAATCTTCGTTCAGCGTCACCCCTAAACCCGGCGTATCCGGCAGGCTGAAGTAGCCATCCACGACTTCCGGATATTTCACCACCGCGCCTTTCACCCACGCGTCTGCGAAATCGTTGAAGTGCTCCTGAATTTTGAAATTCGGGGTGCACGCCGCCAGATGCAGATTCGCCGCCGTCGCCACCGGTCCGCAGACATTGTGCGGCGCCATCAGCATGTAATACGATTCCGCCCACGCCGCCAGCTTCCGGGCTTCGGAAATCCCGCCGAAATGCGAGAGGTCGATCTGCACGATATCGCAGGCCTGCAGTTCGAATAATTCGCGGCATTCCACGCGGCTGTGAATGCGCTCTCCAGTCGCGATCGGCGTATGCGTCACCGCCTGCGCCACTTTCTTCAGCGCGGCCAGATTCTCCGGCGGAACCGGCTCCTCAAACCAGCCCGGCCGGAACGGCGCCAGATCGTTCGCAATTCCGATCGCCACCGCTGGATTGAACCGACCGTGCATCTCGACGAAGATGTCGAAATCCGGCCCAACTGCATCGCGCACGGCTTCCACCAGCTCGATGGATCGCATCCGTTCCCTGCGGTCGAGCTCGTAGAACCCTGCGCCGAACGGATCGAGCTTCGCCGCCTCATAGCCCCGCGCCACCACCGCCTTGGCGGCTTTCGCAAACTCCTCCGGCGTCCTCTCCACCGTGTACCAGCCGTTCGCATAGGCCTTGATCTTCTGCCGCACCGCGCCGCCCATCAGCCGGTAGACGGGCAGATTCAGCGCCTTGCCCATGATGTCCCAGCACGCCATTTCGATCAGCGAAATTCCGCTCATCGCGACTTCGCCCGCGCGGCTGTAATCGTTACGGCGCATCGTGTCGACAATCAGTTCGCGGTCGAAGGGATCTTTCCCCACCACATGGCGAGGCGCGGCCTCGGCCAGATACCCCAGAAGCGCGTCCGTATTATTGATCATCCGGACTTCGCCGACACCGCTGAGGCCCTCATCCGTCTCAACCACAACAAACGTGAGATTGCGCCAGGGAGTGCCGAGAACAAGGGTGCGAACCTTAGTGATTTTCATTCGTTCTTTCAGATTACAGGACCAAACTCACCGCTGCTGAAGGTGCCGAAACTCACATTATGGAAACTAAATCCTTACCATCCTTTACGGGAATCAAAAAATGCTTACGATACACTTGAAAAAACGAGGGTTTGCCAGGTTTCGCTCCTCCCTCGCGGTGGTCGTTTTCTATTGCTGAATCTCTGTGTTGTTATTGACTGCACATAATTAGTAATTTATTGCGCTCAGTCTTACAGACAGGCCGCTCGAAGTGTCTCTGAACTCATATCGAACTACATGCGTGATACATCTCATAGAAAGCTTAGTACGTTCGCAACTTTCGCGGCGCTGGCCGCTCTTTGCCTGCCGCAGCTTCACGCCCAGGCAGTAGGTACCCTCAG
>CAZPZE010000562.1:0-2879 GCA_964590625.1 uncultured Solibacteraceae bacterium | reverse complement strand
AATAATAGTCGCCATGAAGCGTGGCAGCCCAATCTGGTGACACAGGAATCGTGTACTCGGCGGATGCCGACACGGTGAAAGGCGGTGCGTTAGGCAGTTCGTTGCCACCCAGTTCCTTTGCAAATCCGTTTCCACCATTGATCTCCGAATCGTCGGGATTGAAGCCGATATAGCCGGGCATATTGAGCGGTGCCGTCGTTCCGGGAGGCGAACCAGCCATGAGGGTCGGATTCGGCACATACGGCAATTGCGTGATCGGATCCAGGTGATTGGCATACGCACTGCATGCCGATACAGCAGGATTTCCCTCGCTTGGAAAAAAGCGCTCGGTCAACGCCGCAACGACATACTCGGGAAAGACGCAGTTCGAAGCCTGCGTCGGGAACGGTCTGTAGACAACCCAACCGGCGCGGCCTGCGGTTCGATCCATCAGATCGACCTGGCGTTGCCCATCGGCGATGCGGGTGTGTTCATAGCCACCGGCAAAATGAAATTTAAGACCGGGAACCGGTTCGTAGGTCGCTTCGAGCTCTGCGCCCTTGACAGTCGCATCGAAGTTCAGATTGATCGACGTGCGATCCACGATCTCCGAAATCTGGTAATCCTTGTAGTCGTAATAGAACACGTTTCCGTTCAGGGTCAGCGCGCCGTCGAGCAGAGTGTTCTTTATGCCCAGTTCGAAGGCGTTCACATATTCCGGCTCGAAGGTCAGCGGATGAACGGGGATACCGTCCACACCGCCGCCCGGACCATAGGCATAGAGCGATGCGCCCGGAGGGTTGGCGCCGCCTGCCTTGTAGCCGCGCCCGTAGGATGCGTAGAGAAGCGTCTGGTCGGTGAAATCGAGTTTCGGCGACCAGTTCGCGGCAAACCTACCGGTGAATTTCTGCCAATCCTGATCGACAACGCCGATGCTGGCATAGCCATAGCCGTTGGCAAGCAATTCGCTGGGGATCAGCGTGAAGTGCTTTTGGTCGTCGGTCCAGCGCAAGCCGCCGGTCAGCTTCAAATCTTTCGTGACGTTGTAATACGCCTCGCCAAAACCGGCATAGGAATTGAGCGTATAGGGGTTGCGGCTGAGGAAATAGTTGTGGCCGCCGTCGTCGACGATTGCAAGCGGACTGGTATCGATGGAATAGCAGACCGATGTCGGCTGCCCCGCGCCGCGTGTGGGATCGTTGTATTGATGGCCGTAGCCGCCGGAATAAACCTCGCCCAGCTTACCGGCGCGAAGGCAATTCATGTTGTCCGAAACGCCCGGAATCCATTCGTTGGTTCCACCACGCCATGGCGGGGCGGACGAGCCAGTGGCTGACGTTGTCGCGAATAAAGTCAGCGAGTTCGCGAAGACGTAGTAATCCTCAACGGTTTCATAATGCAGATAGTTTCCGCCCACACTGAAATTGAACGGTCCCGCGAAATGCGACGCCAAGCGGAATTCCTGGCTCAACTGCCATGCGTGTTCGCGGGAAATATCCTGCGCGACCAGCCGGGTACTGCACCCGAGTTGGGGATCGCAGAATACACCGTCTGCACTCACGATGCTTTGATGATATGGATCGAGTTGCGGCAATTGCTGGAATATTCCCGCCGTCGTGTTGAAGCGGTTGTAATCTTCGGTGGACCAAAGCGCATCCTGATTGTAGCCGGTTTGCGACGTGAACGTCAGCGTCGGCGTGACGTTGTAATCCGCGTTCACCTCCACCGTATCGTTCTTGGCGCGGTAGACGGGATCGATCTGAGTTTCGATCACACGCAGATCGGTGGATTGGGTGGCGCTTTCATAGGGATTGCTGACCCTGACACCGCCGCTGACCCAACCGGCCACCACATAGGGAAGTGCGAATCCGTTGGGTACGCCGAAAGATTCCGGCGCGTATAGCGAAGCCGGCAGGCAGCCCTGACTGAGATAGCCCGTTGTGATCGTGAAAGCCGCACCGATGCCGGTTTGCGGACCGCCCGGAGCGCCCGGCGTTGGAATTGATACGCTGCCGACTTCCGACAAACCGGGATCGGTCTTGCACAATTGTTTGGCCGTGCGCATCCGGTTGTCGTTTTCGGAGAAATGCTCCCAGACCAGATTTACCTGAAGATCGCCGAGCGGTTTCCAGCCGATGGACAGGCGCGTGGACCACAGATCGCGGCCGTCGACATCGTTGCCCGTCAGTGCGTTGGTCGTATAACCGTTGCGTTTGGTCCATTCGCCCGCCAATCGCACATCCACGCGATCGTCCAGAATGGGCAAATTGACCATGCCTTCGAAGCGGCGGTTCCTGTAATTGCCTATGTCGCCTGATGCCATCGCTTCGAATTGATCGGTGGGTTTGGCGGTGATGAGGTTCACCACACCGGCAGTGGCATTTCGTCCGTAGAGCGTGCCCTGCGGTCCGCGAAGAACTTCGGCCTGGGAAAGATCGAAGAACTCCTGTTCAAAGAAGTGGTTGCGGATGAAAGGAATATCGTTCAACGCCACCGCCACGGCGGGATCGGTCGTCACCGAAATGGCTTGCGTGCCGATGCCGCGGATTTGAATGCTGTAGCCGCTGAAATTCGTTTTCGTGAAGGTGAGGTTCGGCACCTGCTTCACCAAATCTGGTCCGCCTGCGGTTTGCGTCGAGGTGAGTTGCTCCTGGCTAAGTGCGGTGATGGCGATGGGAATGCTTTGCACATCGGCGCCACCGAGTTTTGAGGACGTCACCGTCACCGTTTCCACCGCGGCGCGCTGCGAAGGGGCGGCCTGTGCGATTTGGATTTCGGCGATTTCGGGTTTGGCTTCGCTGCGGTCGGAGAGCGGGCGGACGACGGCGATGGAATTGCCTGCGCGGCGCGCGACAAATCCCGTGCCGGACAACAGTTGCGACAGCGCCTGTTCCGGCGAC
>CAZPZE010000561.1:0-5434 GCA_964590625.1 uncultured Solibacteraceae bacterium | reverse complement strand
GCGGCATCGAACGACGGAAGGTCGGCCCCGAAAAGCGCAAGGCCAATCAGGAATCCGCAGACCAGTCTGAATCGCATCGCCTACTCCCACTCAATCGTGCCCGGAGGCTTGTGAGTCAGGTCGTAGTATACCGCCGAAATTTCGGGAATTTCCAGAATTCTCGCGGCCATTGCGCGCAGCAAATCGTCCGGCATCGTCACCGAATCCGCCGTCATTCCATCCACCGAATAAATCGGCCGCAGCACAATCGCATCCCGCGATTCGCTGGCGCCCACCGGAATCAGAATCACCGGGAACTGCCACACCTTATGTTCGAAGCCGGATTCGAGCGACAGCTCACGCACAATCGCATCCGCCCGCCGCAGCAATTCCAGCCGCCCATGCGTAATCGAGCTGACAAAAACGCGCTGCTTCTCCATCGGCTCGCGAGACGCCACCACCGCGATCACACGGTTAATCGCGCGGCTGCGATTCACCAGCTCCGTCGCTTCATCCTGCAGCTTCGCCGCGGCTGACGGGAACGTCTCGATCGCCAGCACCGGCGCGTAGCTCCGCGAATCGCCCTGCACGCCAACTGAATGCACCGGCACCAGCCAGCCTTCCGGCACGCGCGTCACGTGATGCTCTTCCGCGGAACACAGGCATCGAATCGCGAGCCCCGGACCCGGGAACGGATGCCGGTCCAGCAGCGCGGCCGAGAGCCCCATCTCGCGCCCGATCGCCCGCACCTCGTCCTTGTAGAAATCGGCCAGCGGCTCGACAATCAGCCCCTGCTCCATCAGCTTCTGAATGCCAGGCACGCGATTGTGGTGCGTCTTGATCGTGGCGGATTGCGACGTTCCGCCGGACTCAATCGTATCCGGATAAATCGTGCCCTGCCCCAGAATCCAGGAGCCGTCCGCAATTCCGCGCTCCGTCATGATGCGTTCCTGCACCCTGACAAACTGCTCGCCGATGATATGCCGCTTGATCTCCGGCTCATGCACGCCTTCGAGCGGTCCCAGAAACTCCGCTTCGGCGCGCTCGACCTTCACCACACCGTGGCCGAGCGCCGCGAACGTCTCTTCCACGAATTGCGTTTCGCCTTCGCGCATGAGACCGGTGTCCACATAGACGCCGCACACGCGCTCCGAACCCAGTGCATCCAGACAAAGCGTAAACGCCACCGTGGAATCCACACCGCCGCTCACGAAGAAGAAAACGTTCCGCCCTTCCGCGCGCTGCCGGATCTGCTCCTCCACAAGCGCAATCCGGTTCGCGGGGCTCCAGTCCTTCTCGCAGCCGCAAATATCGAAGAGGAAATTCTGCAGGATCTTCGTTCCCTCGGTCGTGTGGACAACCTCGGGATGAAACTGCACGCCGTAGATACGCCGTTCCGCGTCTTCAATCGCCGCGGTGGGGCACGTCGTTGTGCTCGCCAGCACGCGGAACCCGGCGGGAGGCGCCGCCACCAGATCGCGGTGCGACATCCAGATCTTCTGGTGATCCGTGAGCCCGCGGAACAGCCGCGAATCGTTCACCTTGAGATCGAGAAACGCCAGCCCGAATTCGCCCTTATCGCCCTTGCGGACCTCGCCGCCCAGAAGCTGCGTAATGAGCTGCTGCCCGTAGCAGATGCCGAGGACCGGCGGACTCGCCGCGAGCACCGCTGCGTCCATCGTGGGACTGTCGTGATCGTAAACGCTGGCCGGGCCACCGGAAATGATGACACCACGGGCGTGCTTCAGCGCTTCCGCGCGCGTGTCGCTCGGAAAAACCTGGGATGACACCCCGAGTTCCCGCACCTTGCGGGCAATCAGGTGGCAGTATTGGCCGCCCGTGTCCAATACTGCAATCTGCGCCGCGGACTCTACTTTTTCGCCCTCTCCGCCCGAATGCGATTTGCGTTCGACACGAGAGCCTGCGCCTTCGGCAGCGCTTCGATCGCCGCAGCGATTTCGGGGTCGGTTTCGATGATGTACCGGCTGGAATCATCCACATTGAAGGCAGTCTTGTAAATTTCGCTTTGCATGCGGCGCCGGATCGCCTCATACTCCTTCGTATAATTCGCTTCGTTCAGGTCATACTTCTGGGTGGGCAGCCAGTCGTGGAAATCCTTCATCTGCGCCGCATCGAATTTCCAGCCCTTCGGCAGCGGATCCTTGTGGAGCGAGAAGAAATGCTTCGTGTAATTCCGGAACATGTACTTCACATAGAGATCGGTTTCGAGCGGGCCTGGCTTGGGCACTTCGAATTTCTGATCGGGCGAAATGCCGCCACCGCCGTAAACGGTGCGGCCGCTGTCCGTCATCTTCACATCAGCGGGATTCCGCGCTTCCGTGTTCGCGCGGTAGTAGTAGTCGAAGAACGAAACACTGGAATAATCGCGCTGGATCAGGCGGCCGCTCGGCGTGTAATAGTGCGCCGTCGTCAGCGCCAGCCCCGTGTTTTCCGCCAGCGGATAAACCGTCTGCACCAGACCCTTGCCGAACGTGTTGTCGCCGAAGATCCACGCGCGGTCATGATCCTGCAGGGCGCCCGATACGATTTCCGACGCGCTCGCCGAATTCCGGTTCACCACCACCACGATCGGATAGCTCCGTCCGTGATTCCCGATTTCCGCCGTGTACGACTTCTCGCGCGACGCCCGTCCGCGATGCGAAACGATCTCGACGCCCTTCGGCAGCAGGTGGCCCGCAACATGCACCGCTTCCGTCAGCAGCCCGCCCGGATTGCCGCGCAGGTCAAGGATCAGCCCCTTCAGGTTGTCCTCATCCAGCTTCTTCAGCGCAGCGTCGAAATCACTGCCGGTCGTTTCGATGAATTCGTCGATCTTCACATAGCCGATTCCCGGCTTGATCATGAAGGCCAGCGGAATACTCGACCGGTTGATCTCATCGCGGACGATATCGACCGTCAGCGTGTCGGTGCCTTCGCCCCGCAGCACTTTGATCTCGACCGGTGTTCCTTTCGGTCCTTTCAGCAGATCGGCCACATCCGAAGAAGTCAACCCGTCGGTCGGTTTGCCGTTCACGCTGGAGAGCACATCATTCGGCCGCAGCCCTGCCTTATACGCAGGCGAGCCGACGAACGGCTCCACGATGACGGTCTGCATCACGCCCGCCTGATTCAGGCGGCCTTCGATCCGCATCCCGACCCCGTAGTAGTGGCCGCGCTGATCTTCGCGCATCTGCGCCAGCGCCTTGGGATCGAAGAAGTTCGAGTGCGGGTCGAGCGTGCGCAGCATGCCCGGAATCGCCCCGTTGTAGATGGCCTTATCGGGATTAACCGGATCGGCGAAATTCTGCTCCACGGTCGAATACAGCCGCGTGAAATCCCGCACGCTCGCGCTGATGTCATCGTCACCCGTGGCGGCGGACGCCACCTGGGCGCTCGGTCCATAAAGGCCGCCAACCACGGCAGCGGCCACGACAAGGACCGGTATCAGTAACAACGAGCGGTGCTTACGCGGGATGATGGCCATTGATTCAAACTCCTCGGAAGCGCGGCACACGCTTCTCTAGTGTCAGTATACCAGCGTGAAATTCCAACAGGTTGCGGTTTTTCCGCCCTATACGACGATGGAAATTCATTGAACAAGCACGCCTCTCAGTTGGACGTGCGAAACCTGCGTTTCGAATCGCTCCCCCTGGGGCGGCCTCGCCATCAGCCTGAGCGCCCGGTCACTGACGCAGATATGCCCGTCCCGCCCCGTGTCTTCCGAGAGCTTGGACGCGATATTGACCGGATCGCCGGCAATCCCGCTCGGCCCGGCCGCATTCTGCAGCAACAGGACGCTTCCGGCATCGATCGCCACCCGCACCGGAATCCCGTTTTCCGCCAGCCGCGCCAGAGCTGCCCGCCCCATTTCGATCGCTTCCTCGGTCTTGTCGAACGTCAGGATCGCGAGTCCGCCCGCCGAACTGGCGACCGACGCCGGATCCGCCAGATTCCCGATGACGGTCTCCATCAGGGCGTTGATTACCAGGCTGTCGAGCAGTTGTCCCAGCGCCCCGGGCGATTCGAGGCCGCGGTGGTGGGCGACAAACAGAATGACCTTCTCTCGCAGCCACCGCGAATAAATCTCTTCCCGAACCGCCGCGGCTGCCGCCGGCTCGTTCAGCCTCGAGAGCTTCCGGAAAAACTCCTGCGGAAACGGGTGCGGATACGCCTTATCGCGCTCCACTACTCCCGGCAATCGCCGCTCCGCGCCCAGCAGCCATGCGGATTCGACGCCATCCTCGCCCCGGTCGAACTCTCGCCACTCGAGTGCCGAAGGCGGGACGTCCTTGAGCATCCGTTTGACCTCGTCAGTCAGAAGAATCTCGTTCGGCCCCGCGCAGTCTTCCGCCAGATCTTCCACCTTGTCCGCATCCGATCCATACAGGCCGCCCGCGATCTCATAAAATCTGCCGGTGTGGACGCACATGCCGATGCGAATCTGCATCCGTTCATCGATGCGGTGCTGCGCTTCGCCCATGGCGTCGACAATGGTCTGCGGGTGCGTCGACGTCGGATAAACCATTTCGGAGTTGTCCGCGATCCAGACGCCAATCGGGCGGCCGCCGATTTCCTTTCCGATCGCGTGGACGATTTCCTTCGGCCTCGAGATCATGTTCAGAACATCGAGCAGATCCATCTCCTGCGTCATACGGCTGAGGCCGGAAGTATCCGTGGAGACGACGGTTCCATCCACCTGAAAACTTTCGAGCAGCGCTTCGGCGGCCGCGAGGTCCTGAGCGCCCGTGGCCCAGTCGTGGAGGAGGCGAACCGGAACCTGGCCCGCAATATCCTGCGTCAGATCGGCAAGCGCTGGAATGATTTTCGGAAAAGGCATCGATAGTTTGTGGCGCGAACCTGCACGCGCGTTACCAATCGGCGTTTTATAATCGGTCTGTGCCGGAAGCGAACGAAGTCGTCAATAATGTTGTCGCCGCCAAAGCGGCTGCCCCGAAGCTGGAGGATGGCGTGATCGAGCTGAAGCACCGCACGCCCGTCCTTGAAGGCGGCACCGCCGTCTACCTGCACTATAACGGACCCACCGATCAGCTCAATGCGATGTGCACCGGCATGTGCGTGCTCGATCCGGGCGCGACGCCGCATCCGCCGCACCGGCATCCGGAAGAAGAGATCATGATCGTCTCGGACGGCACCGGCGAAATCTACTGCGATGGAAAGACGACGCAGGTTGGTCCGGGCGCCATCATGTATTGCGCCGGCCAGACGGAACACGGCATCACGAATACCGGCAAAGTGCCGATGACGTTCTACTGGTCCAAGTGGCTCGCAAAAGGATTTGAGTGAACTTCGCCCACCTCACGCTCCCGACCGAAGATGTCGAAAAGACCGCCGCGTTCCTCGAAAAAACGTTAGGCTACACGCGCAATCCGTCGCCCGCGAACTCACCGGTTCCCACGATCTGGCTGAACATCGGCCGAGGCCAGGAAATGCACGT
>CAZPZE010000560.1:0-1750 GCA_964590625.1 uncultured Solibacteraceae bacterium | reverse complement strand
ATGGTGGACGAAAGCGATATCGTGAACATCAAGCTGGGACAGCCGGCGGAGATCACGGTGGATGCAATCCCGAACAAGACGTTCACCGGCCACGTGACCGAGATCGGAAATACCGCGATTCTGCGCTCCACGGGTCTCGCGGCTTCCACCAGCAATACTTCGAGCCAGGAAGCGAAGGACTTCAAGGTAGTGGTCGCGATGGACAATCCGCCGGACGAGATTCGTCCTGGTCTTTCGTGCTCCGCAAAGATCACGACCGCGACCCGCAAGAATGCGACGGCGATTCCGATTCAGGCGCTCACCACGCGCACCAAAGGCGATCTGATTCCGGATAAAGAAAAACCGGTCAATCCCGATCCGGCCACCGTGAAGGCTAACAAAGAAGAGTACACGGGCGTCTTTGTAGTGAACGGCAATAAAGGGGAGTTCCGCAAGGTGAATACCGGCATCACGGGCTCGACTGAAATCGAAGTGCTGAGCGGACTCAATACCGGCGACCAGATTGTCACCGGCAGCTATCAGACGATCCGTACAATCAAGAACGGGGCGCAGATCAAGATCGACAACACGCCCCCTGGCCAGAAGAAGACAACCTGACAGGAAGGCGGACGAATGGCACAGGCGGTTCTCGACAGCGCAGCGGAAAAAGGCGAGCGCCTCAAGCGCGAAGGCATCGTCATTCGCACGTACGATCTGTGGAAGACGTACGTGATGGGCGATCAGACCATCAACGCGGTGGCCGGCATCGACCTCGAAATCCGGCGCGGCGAATATGTGGCGCTGATGGGGCCTTCGGGCTCCGGCAAGTCGACCCTGATGAACCTGATCGGATGCCTGGACTCGCCGACGAAGGGCGAGTACTTCATCAACGGCCGGCTGGTCAGCGAGATGGAAGACGACGAGCTGGCGCAGATCCGGAACAAGGAGATCGGTTTCGTATTCCAGACGTTCAATCTGCTGCCGCGCGCGACGTCGCTGCACAACGTGGAACTGCCGCTGATCTATAACGGCACGCCTCCGGCAGAGCGCCTGGAGCGCGCGAAAAAGGCGCTTGCCGCGGTGGATCTCGAACAACGCATGCTGCACAAGCCGAACGAGCTTTCGGGCGGCCAGCGGCAGCGTGTGGCGATTGCGCGTGCGCTGGTGAACAAGCCATCGATCATTCTGGCGGACGAACCCACCGGAAACCTCGATACCGCGACCGGCAATGAAATCATGGCGCTGTTCGAGCGGCTCTATCAGGAAGGCAACACGATCGTGCTCGTGACGCACGAAGCCGATATCGCCCAGCACGCTCACCGCATTGTGCATATTCGTGACGGCAAAGTCGAAAAAGACGAGCTCGTCACGCACTAGTCAGGGAGACGCGACTCAGTCGCGTCAGCTCAAATGCGACTGAAGCACCGACCCGTCGCGGCGCCGGGTCCAAAGCATCAGAAACATCGCGGGGGGCAGTGCGGGGACCCGGGATACATCGCACAATCGGATGAGCAGGCCGGGCGCGGCAAGCTATGGCCGACGCGACCCTGGTGTCATGTACCCGCACTGAAGCCTGACTTCGGTGACAGCGTTCCATTGTTTGGTGGCGGGCGTTCCCTGAACAGGGAGACTCCGACCCCGTTGAAGAGTTTGTGTAACGAGCGCGCACCGAGCCGAGCGTCCGGTCTGCAAACGGCGAAAGAGGTGAGCGATTGGCAAAACAAAAACAGTCGACATTCAAACGCCTGGTGGACGGGGAAACAAACCGTCA